>JALTHX010000035.1:0-14737 GCA_027076005.1 Caldisericaceae bacterium | reverse complement strand
GTATAATCCCGATTCCTCCTTCCCTGGCAAGGGAAATAGCTGTACGAGATTCCGTTACAGTGTCCATTGCGGCAGATATGATTGGAATGTTAAGTTTAACTTTATCCGCAATATAAGTTTGAAGATTCGCTTCAGCAGGCATTATCTCCGAGTATTTTGGAACAAGAAGCACATCGTCAAACGTTAAACTCTCCTTAATACTTTTGCTTTTCATACATTACCCTCCTCACAAAAATATAAATTTTTACAATTCTATCCTATTGTATGAAATTGTCAAACAACAAATCTCCTTCATTTTAGATAGAAAATGAAAGTCAATTTAATAGAAGAAATAACCATCTAAAAATAAGCTTAGTATATTATAATGTTTATTATGAGGAAAAACTGGTTAAATATAAAAGAAATTGCATACTCAAGCATTTTTGTGGCACTTACCATTGTTGGAGCTCAAATTTCCGTTCCCATAGGGCCGGTACCTGTCACGTTCCAAACACTCTTCGTAATATTATCAAGTCTAATGCTTGGGGCAAAGCTCGGCTTCTTCACGCAGCTTACATATATACTCATTGGCACAGTAGGTTTCCCTGTTTTTGCAGGTTTCAGCGGAGGGATTGTGCAGCTCTACGGGCCGTTGGGCGGGTATCTCATTGCATTTCCCGTAGCAGCGTTTTTAGGAGGGCTTATTTCGGAAAAGAATAAAAACATAAAGGCTTATTGTACAGCTGCGGCAGTGGAATTAGGAGTTATCTATATACTGGGATGGCTCAGGCTCGGATTTTATATTCACAGTTTCAAAAAAGCACTTTTAGTAGGTGTTGCCCCTTTTATCCTATGGGACTTGCTAAAAGCAGCTTTGGCAGTTTACATTGCAAGAACAGTACAAAAATACGTAAAGACAATTTAATTTTTGCTTTCCACTTTAGAGGCAATAAGCAGTGATTTTTTAAATAGTATCGGAGCAAACAGGTCTGTAACCACAATTACAGCAATCACAATGCTTTCTACAATCACGCCTACTTGAGGAAAAGCTTCTTCAACAAGAACTACAAGTGCAAGGGAAAGCCCTGATTGATTTAAAAGCCCAAAAGTGCCAAATTTCCTCATAAGTTTGTCCTTCGTTGCAAAAATAATTCCTATTTCTGTGAAAGCCCACTTAACACCTATCAGGACAAGCGTTATGGGAAGCAAACGAAACACAACACGTAAATCTACCCCAGCATCTGCCAGAGTAAAAAACAAAAGATAAATTATAGGAGATATTTCGTCCAGAATTCTCTGAAAGTCAGAGCTGTGTGGAGTAAAGTTTTGCATAGAAAAACCAACAATGATACTTATTATCAAGGGGTCAAGATGAAAGATGGGGGCCTGCGAAATAAGAAATGCCGTAATAAACAGGAGCACATGAATCTCGCTTTTTATGTGCTTCATATAGAGAGATATCAAAATGCTTACCCCGAGCCCAAGAAGAATTGAACCTATCAGCTCTACTACGACTGAAGTAACGGTAGGGCTTTCCCCGCTCAAAAACGGAACTACGAACGCAAAAACAACAAGCACAATTACATCTTTCAGTATTGCAATACCCAAAATCTTGTCTCCGAACAATGTTCGGGTTTTGCTTTCCCTTATAACTGCAATCGTGGAAAGAGGTGATTTCAGCACAAGAAGAATGCCAAGCAAAATTGCCCCGACAAAATACATATCGGTTTTAGGCTTAAGAAACAGCATAGAAAAGAGAAACAAACCGGCAAAAGCAACAAGTGCTATCGAAAGAGTTAGAAGCAAAACATCTTTCCCGTATTTTCTTATAAAGCTTATCTTCATCTCCATTCCCGATTGAAGTGCTATAAACGTTATGGCAATCTCCTTGATGAAATCCAGTTCATGAACTGTAGCTTTCGAAAGCAACCCAAAAGAATAAGGGGATAGAAACATTCCTGTTACGAGGTATCCCGTAATTTCTGGAAAGCCTAATTGCTGAAAAAATTTCCCGATGAAAAAGCCTATAAGTATAACAAAAGCAAGTGAAACAGTAATTTCCACATAGGGAAACGCAGGCGAGAAGAATCGCTTAACGAAGAAGAACAGCCCGGTGAAAGCACCGGATATTATCAAATATCCCATTTTAGTTTCTCCCTAAAAAATTCAAATGACCCGAGCAAAATAAAATATAAAATAGTGACAAAAGTAATTATGCCAAAAGACATAGATTCTACCGCAACAGCAATACTTAGAGCCCCGAACGGGATAAAAATGCTTGCTTTCTTTTTAAGGAATGGAATCAGAAGAAACGGTTTTAAAAATAAAACAAGTATTAAAGGAATAAACACAAAAAACGAGGGAGAAAAGAAAATACCCGCAAAAAAGAGTAAAGACAAAAACAGCGGCTGATCCAAACTTTGTTTAATTTCTTTGGCATATGCAGGAGAGAAAAAAGCAGCTACGAAGCCAAATACCGTTAGAGACAGCACAGCTGAAAAATTAAAGACCTGCGCGCTACCACTGATAAGAAGTAAAAAACCAAAAAGCAAGATAAAAATTTCCGGTTTTTTCAAAATCTTTTCGAATATCACAAATAAAACACCGAGTAGCCCAAAAAGAATCGCAAGCACTACACTGAAATATCCATAAAAGGTACAGCTGTAATATACAAGAACGAACACAATACTTAATTCCCCTGATATAACGAGCTTTTCATTTTTCAAGTTAGAAAGGAGAAGGGGCGCAGGGATAGAAAAAACCGCAGAGGCAATTGCGGCAATCCGGAAAGAGTAAAAATGTTTTAATACAAGGAACATCGCAAAATATTGAAGAGAGATAAGAAATCCATATAAAATTTCTTTAAATTTTATTTTCTTTACAACCCCTCTTTTGAATTGTGCCCCGAAGGAAAAACCTATAAATGCGAGAACCATAAAAAGGACAGATGCAAGGCTATAAAGAAGCTTCTTGCTTATAAAAAAGGAAAACAAAATGCCAATAATATATATTTCTAACCCGGATAAACTTACAAACCCTATTCTTTTCTGAAAAACAAGCTTCTGAGAAAAGAAGGCCACCGCAACAATCAACAAAAATAAAGAAAAAATTTCTTTCATTTCTAAATTATAAAGTAAAAACATTTGCAATAAAATTACTTTATGGTAAAATGCACCAAAAATAAGGAGGTAAAAATGCAAGGAGAAGCAAAATACATTTTCTTTAACGGAGAATTCGTCGGGTGGAACAACGCAAAAATACACATTCTTTCACATGTTATTCAGTACGGGTCCGGTGTATTCGAGGGGATACGGTGCTACGGAACTGCCAAAGGCCCTGCAATATTTAGAGGGTTAGACCATTTTAAGCGGTTCAAAAACTCTATGAAAATTTACAGAATGAACATTGATAAAACTCCGGAAGAATTGGAGGAAATTGCCAAAACTCTAGTTATAAAAAACGGATTAAAATCAGCATACATACGCCCAGTTGCATACAGAGGATACGGAGAAATTGCACCAAATCCCGAAAAATTGAAAACAGAGTTTGCAATTGCAGCATTCGACTTCGGCGAATTCCTTGCGGGTAACCCGGACAAAGGAATAGATGTAATGGTTTCAAGCTGGAGAAGGCCTGCTCCGGATACGATACCTATGTTTGCAAAAGCCGACGGAAATTATTTAAATTCGCAGCTCGCATCAATGGAAGCCGCCAAATATGGTTTTAAAGAGGCAATTATGCTTGATGTAAACGGATTTATAAGCGAGGGTCCGGGAGAAAATATCTTTCTTGTAAAAGACGGCATTCTCTACACCCCGCCAGTAGGAGCGTCGCTGTTAAAAGGCATTACAAGAGATTCTATTATGAAAATTGCAAAATCTGCAGGGATTGAAGTAAAAGAAGAATTTATGCCAAGGGAAATGCTTTATATCGCAGATGAGGTTTTCTTTGCAGGAACTGCCGCGGAAGTAACACCAATAGGGAGCATTGATAAAATTCCGATAGGGGATGGGAATATCGGTAAAATATCAAGAAAAATAAAAGATACGTTCTTTGACGTTGCCCAAAATGGAAACGACCCATACGGTTGGCTTGACTTCGTAAAATAGATTTTTAAGGGGGTTTCCCCCCTTTTTTTTATAATTATAAATTTGGAAAACCTCTATTTATACCTTCAACTTCATTGTTGTAATTAGTAAGCTGAAATTCTTGATGAAACAAATGAAAGGGGTAAGAAATTTAATCCCTTCGTCCAAAGACTAATACAAAAAGGCATTATCCATATTGGTTTTTCGTTAAAATAAAGGCCTTTATGTTTTAAGTGTTCACCTCTGCTTACAGCAATATGGTTTATCTGCTTGCCATATTTTCAGACTTTTTCCTATCTATTCTTTTTCATTATATACATATCTTTGTCTGCTTTCGCTATGATTTCTTTAACGGAAAATTTGTTATCAGGCCTAATTTCAAAAACTCCGTAACTAAAGTTTATGTCGTACGGCAAATTTTTGCTTTCTTTTACGAGATTGTTTCTTAGTCTGTTTATGAGCTTTACAGCTTTACCTTTTAGCAAATCTGTTATTATAACAATAAATTCGTCTCCTCCAACTCTTGATATGATATCCGATTTGCGTAATCCATTTTTCAGTGTGTCGGCTAAGTTTACTAATAGTTTGTCCCCCTCATCATGGCCAAATTCATCGTTAACACCTTTTAGATTATCCACATCTATGTAGAAAAGAGTAAGTGTCTCTTTCGTTCTTTTTATACGGTCAAGTTCATGTATTAACAAAACTTCCAATTGTCTCCTATTGTAAATACCCGTTAAAGAGTCTCTCTCTGCCATGAATTTAAGGCGCTTTTGCATTTTTCTCATTTCTGTAATGTCTCTGACAATCTCGATTGCTCCCATAACATTACCTTCTTCATTGTAAAATTTGCCTGCTTTTTCCCATAGAACCCGCTTTTCACCTTTCAGAACAGCATGTTCGGAAATTGCAGTGATTGTATCTTCGTCTATTTCTATATCAGAGTATCCTGTGGACTTCTCAGGTTTTACATCCCTAAGCGCAAAATCCACAAGGATCGGGCACCTTTTTCCATAGAGAGGAACAGCATATTCATAATTGTCTTTTCCCAATGTTTCTTCTTTTTTGACATACGTTGCGTCTTCGGCTTCTTTATTCCAAAAAATCACCCTGCTGTCATTATTTATAACAAACAAAATGTCGGGTATAAATTCTATTATGCTTTTTGTCAGATAAGATACCCTTTTATTCACTCGTGCCTCTTCATACTCTTTAATTTTTGAAACGTCCACTATGGTCATGATGTAACAAGGTCTAAATAGCATTTTAGGAACAAAAAAGCACCTGATTAGGTAATGAGCATTGTTTTTATTCGCAAATATAATTTGCGCGCTATTTTTGCAGTCTATGTTTATTATTTCAAAATCTTCAACATTAAGACGCCCATAGATAACCTCAAGCGGATTAGCGCCTTTGATGTCTTCTCTATTGGTACCGAGGATTTTTAAGGCTTTTTTGTTTGGAAACAGTAGTTTTTGATTTCTGTCAAAAACAACTAATCCTGCGGATATATCATCAAAGATCAATTTTAATATGCTTTCTATTATCATTTTCTTCCCCTCACTTTTTAATTATTATAAATAACTTCTGGATTATTCCAAATTGATGCTACATTTACAAAGCTATTGAAAGTGGAGGTAAAGTATTCGCTTGCAATTTAAAATCAGAAAAATCTCTCGCTGTAACTTTAGGGATTATTTACAAAATATGGGATACTCGTATCCCATAAATAATATAGTTACACAAACAAGTATTTGAGTAAAATTTAATCCGGCATTACGTAACCAAGCTTTTTGAGTTTCGCTTCAAATTTTGGCCAATCTTCCTCTACTCGGACAAACAACTCCAAATATACGGGCTTTTTTAACATATCCTGTATTTCCATTCTCGCATCTTTCCCTATTTTCCTAATCATTTTTCCTTTTCCGCCGATCACAATCCCTTTTTGAGAATCTCTTGCAACGGAAATCACTGCCCGGATATAAACCATTCCGTTATCGCGCTCTTTCATCTCCTCAATATTTACAGCCGAAGAATAAGGAAGCTCTTTTCTTAAGTTCAAGTAAAGCTTTTCTCTGACAATCTCGGAAATCGCAAGAGCAAGAGGAACATCCGTTATTTCACCTTTTGGAAAATACTCAGGGCCTTCCGGCAAATACTGACGCGTTTTTTCTATAAGTTTATCCACGTTCTGCCCGTTCAAAGCAGAGATATAAAGCACCTCATTAAACTCAAACAACGCTTTAAACTCTTCCGTGGTTCTTTCAATATCTTCGGTTTTGTGCTTGTCTATTTTATTTACTACAAGAAATACGGGGATACTTTCCTTCTTCAGCGCCTTGAATATCAGCGCATACTCTTCGCCTGCATAATCCCCGGCTTCAACCATTAAGTATGCAATGTCGACTCCTTCTATGCTCCTTATGGCAACTTCAACCATATATTTGTTTAAGGCACTCTTTGCCAGATGCACGCCTGGCGTATCAACAAAAACAATCTGAGTGTCCTCAAAGTTTCTTACACCTAACACTCTGAACCGCGTTGTTTGGGGCTTAGGAGTAACAATAGAAATTTTATGCCCTACAATATAGTTCATTAAAGTAGATTTGCCAACATTAGGCCTTCCCTCAATCGCAACAAGTCCGCTTTTCATTCTCAATACCTCCCTTTTTTTTATTATACAATTATTTCAAAAAATTTTGAACCTTTTCGCTTGCAAAAATATCTAATATGTAGAAAATAAAATTTAGGAGGTGAATTATGAAGAAGAAAATTATTGTCGCAGTGGTAGTACTTGCAATTCTCTCCGCATTCTTTATCGTTCCGCGTGTAAGTTTTGCGGAAAGCGGAACGTATGATGAGGCAGTGGCAAACTTTAACACTGCACTGCAAAACCTAAACACTCAAACAGATGCACTCAAGGAAAAGGTTAACACGGTAAAGTCCCTCTCTGAAGAACTTCACAAAACCTTGCAAGAAATGAAAGAGAACGGAAAAGAAGTTCCTGACTCTGCAAAAGAAGATTTGAAAAAGCTCGCTGTTTTAAGGCGAAGGGGCGAAAAGGTAAAAGATATTAGAGACGCTCGGGTGTTTTACTCCAAATTCTTAATAGGAAAAATTAAAGGCTTGAGAAAAGAAATTCCTGAAAAGAAAGAGAACGGAGCAACAAAAGATGAATTGAAGCCGCTGTTCACAAAAATGAAAGGCTTTGAAAAAAAATTGAAAAATGTAGCCCCGTTTGCACCCGTCAAAATGTCTGAAGAATCCGATAAAATTCTGAAAAGGGCAGCAGAACTAAAAGATAACGGCAAAGAAAAAGAAGCGATAAAGCTTTTAGACGGAGCAGCAAAAAAATACAACAAAACTGCAGAGTTCATTAAAAACAGGCTGGGCAAAATGGATGAGCTTATAAATCTAATTACAAAAGTGCAAGGGGAGCTAAACGGGTAATGAAACATCCTTTGATAATCGGAGTGATAACATTAAGGCTGATACTCTGGATTGCAGCAGTACTTATCGCACCGTTCGTTATTAGCAAACTATCAAAGGAAAAAGAAATTAAGGGAGAGCTGGATTACTTCGAGAGTCTCGTGCTCTCCCTTATCCTTTTTTCTGTCGCATTTGCCCCTTATCTGTTTTATAAAGCTTTCATTCCGATTTTCAAACTGCATTTCCGGTCAGCAAGCTTGATATGGATGGTGGCAGGTTCATTTGCCAATGCCGGCATAATAAAGCTTTACAAAGATATTGACTATTGGAAGGCGCTGATTCTCTGGGCACTTGCATTGATTGTTTCCTTTACGGCCGGTTTTGTTTTGTCTTCATTCTCGCTGTTTTTGCTTAAAGCACTACGATGAGTTTGGATTTTGAGAAAACTGTTGAAAAGTACTACGGAGATGTTTACAGATTTGTTTTTATGATGCTGAAAGATAGAAACGATGCAGCCGATGTAACACAAGAAACGTTCCTTATGGTGGAAAGGTACTTGAAAAACTTTCAAGGTAACTCATCCGTGAGAACATGGCTTTACAGAATTGCATCAAATGAAGTAAAAAAATTTTACAAAAAGCAAAAAAGGGCACAAAGCATAAAAGTACCTCAGAAGGAAAAGTATGAAAGAAATTATACGGATTTAAAAGCAGCTATGGAAAAGTTAGATAAAGAAAGCTATGAAATTTTATTTTTAAAGTTTTTCAAGCGGATGAGCGAAAAAGAAATGGCTTTTATTCTGAATATCCCGGAGGGGACAGTAAAGTCACGTGTATTTAATGCAAAGGGGAAACTCAGGAAGGTAGTTAAAAATGGACGATAAAATATACAATTATTTTAAAGAAGAGTATGAAAAAGTAAGCATACCGAAAACACTAAAGAGAAAAATACTAACCAGGGATAAAAGGAAAATTTTTACACTTGCCGCAATATCTTCATCAATATTTGTTGTGTTTATCCTTTCCCTTGTTTTAGAATTCTCGCCGACTTTCGACAGCGTGATTTCTAATATTGTTTTCCCTTAGATTTTAAACAGGTCCGGAGCAATTTGAACACAAAACATACAGGAAATACAAGTTGCCCTGTCGATTTGGTATTCTCCGTTCTTTAATTTTATTGCACCGGTTGGGCATAGCTGTTCAAGTTTTGCAATAACTTCTTTCTTTTGTTCAATAACCCTGGGGATTTTTTTCACGCCGACTCTAAATTTTAAGCGATTTTTTACTTCCTTTCTAAAATCAAGGAAATTGTCTCCATACATAGAAAGATGCGAAAATAAACCGCTTCCGAGGCCGATATCATCACCTATTCTATTTGTTTTGATATCTCTGGAGCGGTAGCCTACCAAAACAGACGAAACAGAATCAAGGGCAAGACCGTCTTCACCAAATAAAATTACATTCATTTTGTTTATTTCTTCATCTTTGGAAATGTCCGAATAGACCCCGTCAATTACACCAAAAAGTATTCTTTCCTTTATCAAAGCGTAAGCTTCCAGTAAAGAGCGCTCAAGCTGGTATTTTAACTTATTTATCAGGATCTGGTTTCTCGTCATTGTGGGGACAGTATTCAGGACAGAGGAAACTACGCCCCCAAGCCCTGTAACAGGTGATACTTTTAATTTTAACACAGGAACTATATAGTCAGAACCGGTAAGGATAATTGGCAGAAAAGAATATTTAAGAATTCTTTTTCCCTTAATGCCCATCTTATCATACTGTTTTTCCCGAGCATACTGAACAGGAGAGATAAGCCCATAACCCCTGAAGTGTTCGGGTGTTTTCTCCTTCATAAGAGGAACAACAAGTTTCTCGTACTGGCTCTCCCTGAAATTTACAAACTCTACGCCCGTTTCGTTAAACAATACCTTAAACCTAGTAAGGTCCTCTTGGCCCATAAATAGAGATGCCCCTACGGTAATTTTGGACGCCTCTTCTTTTTTCAAATAATTTATCACTTCCCTGACAATTTGAACATCAGGCGCAGGAAAATCAAAATATACGGCAATTTTCTTGCCCGCTATCTTGCCTTTGTTTTCTTCGCTAAATGGGGTAGTTATTGCCCTTATTGCATCTTTAACATCTTTCTCGTCGTAAGAATTACATCTTATTAATCCAATAGATGACGCCATTACAAAACACCTCTCCTTTCGCAAATACTTTTAACAGGGCACTCGCCGCAAAACGGTTTTTTCTTGCAGAATGCTTTCCCCTCCGCAACAATAAGTGCGTGCATTTCCTGAAATATATAGACTGTATCACAATATGCCACAGGGCAATTATTGGAAACTTCATTTACAAATTCTTTCTCCTCAAGGGCCTCTTCAAACATTTTTCTAATTTCTTCATAACTGAAATCCGTAGAGATTCCTGCTCTATAAACAATTCTCTTCGTGTAAGCATCAACAACAAATATTGGCTTGTTCAGTGCATACAAGAGAATTGAATCGGCAGTTTCCATTCCGACACCGTATACGGAAAGAAGTCTCACTCTTAACTCCGATAGGTTTACATTTTTCATTTCCAAAATATTGCCGTGGAATTCTTCTATGAAAAACTGGACAAATAACTTTAACCTCTTTGCTTTAATATTGTAAAAGCCTGCAGGCCTTATTAAACCTGCAAGCTCTTTTTCCGGCACATTATAAAGTTTGGAAGGTAAGAGCAATTCTTCATTTTTTAAATTCCGGATTGCCCTTTCAACGTTTTTCCAAGCAGTTTGCTGAGTAAGTATCGCTCCCACCATCACCTCAAATGGGGTTTCCCCGGGCCACCAGTGTTGAGGGCCGAAGTTACTCAGTAGCAGCCGGAATATCCGCTGAATCTTTTTCCTTTTCCGCACCTTTTTTTTCTACTTTTACTTTTGCAAGGTACTCCTTAAGTTCATCTCCCTGAAGCGTTTCTTTCTCCAACAACACATTTGCAATTTCCAAGACAGTGTCCTTCTGATCCCTTATTACTTGTTTCGCACGCTTATGCGCCTCTTCAACTATACGCTTAACTTCTGCGTCGATTATGTCCGCAGTCTTTTCGCTGTAATTTCTTTCTTCACCAAGTTCTTTTCCAAGAAATATCATTTCATTTTGCTTCCCAAATGCAACTGGCCCGAGCTTATTGCTCATACCATAGGCACGCACCATTTTTCTTGCAATATCGGATGCTCTTTCAATATCATTTGCTGCACCTGTAGAAACCTCATGCAAGATTACTTCTTCTGCGGCACGTCCACCTAATAAAGCGGAAATTTTATTCATCAGTTCTTCTTTCATTTGCAAATATTTATCACGCGCAGGCAGTTGAAGGTTGTATCCTAACGCCATACCTCTTGATACAATAGAGATCCTATGAACAATATCCCCGAAAGGCAGTGCCGTAGTGATTACGGCATGTCCTGTTTCATGAATTGCAACAGCCCACTTTTCCTCTTTAGAAAGCATAACGGATTTTTTTTCAGGCCCTGCAATTACCTTGTCAATTGCCTCTTCTATTTCCTTTTGCGTAATTTTCTCCTGTTTTTTTCTTACAGAAAGAAGCGCTGCTTCATTCAACAGATTTTCCAAATCGGCGCCACTAAACCCTGCTGTCTGCTGGGCAATTGTATGCAAATCCACATCATCCGTGAAAGGTTTATTTTTTGCATGTATCTTTAAAATTGCTTCACGTTCCACAGTATCAGGAAGGCCCACCACAACCCTTCTGTCAAACCTTCCCGGCCTGAGAAGAGCAGGGTCAAGAATGTCCGGCCTGTTTGTTGCAGCAATAACAATAATGCCTGTGTGCGGATCGAAACCGTCCATTTCCGTAAGGAGCTGGTTGAGAGTCTGCTCCCTCTCATCATGCCCGCCACCTACGCCTGCGCCTCTGTATCTGCCTACCGCATCAATCTCGTCAATAAACACAATGCAAGGGGCATAAGTTCTCGCTTGGTTGAATAAATCACGGACTCTTGAAGCACCAACTCCTACGAACATTTCCACAAATTCCGAGCCCGAAACAGAGAAAAACGGGACATTCGCTTCGCCTGCAACTGCACGCGCAACAAGTGTTTTGCCACATCCGGGAGGGCCAACAAGCAAAACACCTTTAGGTATTTTAGCCCCGTACTTGGTAAATTTTCGCGGATTTTTCAAAAATTCTATAATTTCCTGCAATTCCTCTTTTACCTCTTCTGCTCCTGCAACATCTTTGAAAGTGACTTTTGGTTTATTATCGAGGAACAGTTTTGCTTTACTTCGGCCGAAATTGAAGGCCTGGCCTCCTCCGCCTCCTGCACTCTGCATCATTTTCTGCATTATGAACCACCAGACTGCTATAATAAGAATCCAGGGAACAATATTCCAGAATATCATCCAGAAGGTACTACTCGACGGATTTATTGAAAATTGAATGTTTTTCGTAACAAGATTCTCTTTCAAGATAGAAATATCTGAAATTGTGTGGGATTGTATTTTTGTGCCGTCCTTAAGAGTACCAATAACAAGCGTCGGGGTGCCATCATTTGATTTTATTTCAACGCTTGTAACCTGCCCGCCTTCTACACTCTGCAAAAATTGTGAATAAGGCACTGTTTTAACCGGCGTGCCTCCCCCAAAATTAAACATTTTTGCAACAGCAAAAAGCATACCTATTAAGATAACCCATGCAATTATTTCTCTTACCCAAAATTGTTTATCAGGACTTTTTTTCTTATTTGCCATATTCTAAAACCACTACTCCTTTCTGTATATATTTTCTTTCAATACGCCTATGAAAGGCAAATTTCTGTATCTCTCTTCATAATCAAGGCCGTAGCCCACAACAAAGAGGTTTGGGATTTTAAACCCGTAATAATCCACTTTCACAGGTACTATCCTTCTCTCTTCTTTATCAAGAAGAGTTGCAATTTTTAAACTTGCAGGCTTACGAGTACGTAAAAGGCGCGTAACTGCATCCATCGTAAGGCCCGTGTCTACAATATCCTCAATAATAAGTACATGTCTTCCTTCAATTACGGCGTCTAAATCTTTAAGTATCTTTACCTGCCCGGTGGATTCGGTTTTGCCTCCGTAGCTTGAAATTGCCATAAAATCAACGGATATCGGGATGTCTACCGCTCTTGTAAGGTCTGCAAGAAACATAAATGCTCCCCTCAGGATACATACAAAAAGAGGGAATTTATCCTTATAATCTGCGCTTATCTCTTCACCAAGCAATGATATTCTTTTATTAATTTTCGCTCTGTCAAATAAAATTTGTTTTAAATCATTTTTCATAGTTAGAATTATAGCATAAATTGTTTTTTCATAAAGCTTACGCGAACGGAAAGCACCCTTTTCGTTGAGCTATCTATTTTATAAAGAGCGCTCCTTCTTACCCCAATAACCCAAACTATGTTCCCTTCCCCGTCTATAAGTAGAGGGGTATAAGGCCTCTTTTCCTTCGGTATCTTTAAGTCCGTAAATAAATCCTGGATTTTCTTCGTACCATTTTCAAGCTTTATTCTGTCACCCTCTTCTCTAAAACGAATTTTTAGAGGTAAAGGAATTTTGTCAAGATCAAAAAAAGCAGTATATTTCAAAAACCTTATTTTTTCCAAATCCTCTAAAATACTCGTTCCCACTTTCATAAAAAGATCTTCGATTACAGCTTCACCCGGAGTCGTTAGCTCATAAGAAGCTTGGAGAGAAAAAGGAATGCTTTTATCTTTCCGGATGCAAAAACAGTTTTCTTTTTTAATGAGAAATAAGTTTCCATAAAGGTTCATCTTGCTCGTTCCACCTGATTGCAAAAAATCAATTATTCGATCTACTCGCTCAGAATCTGCATATTCTCCGAGTAACTCCTTAATTATTCTTCTCTTCTCAAAAAGAGGTAGCATAAGAAATACGTTAAGGGAAAATTCCTCTTTTGTCTTAATAATTTCTAAGTCCTTTTCGCAAATATCAGATAGGAAATTATCCTCCTCAGCAATCAAAAGCCCCATTTTGAAAATTCTCTCTATAAAATTTTCATTGATAGACGCAAAAAGCGGCACAATTTGATGGCGCATCCTATTTCTCAAATAATTCAATGAATAATTCGTTAAATCCATTCTGAAAGGAATACTTTTTTCGGAAAGATACTGCTCTATCTCGCTTCTCATCACACATATAATAGGATGAACTATTCCGTTAAAACTCACGGGCCTTATCCCGGTGAGCCCGCCTAATCCAGTTCCCTTCGCGAGGTGAATGAGCACAGTTTCGACAAAGTCATTCTTGTTGTGCGCAAGGGCAATTTTATTAAAATTGTTTCTCTCTTTTGTTTCAAATAGAAATTTTAGCCGTTCCTCCCGTGCAGCTTCTTCCACGGATATCTTGTTTTTATCTGCCGTTTTCCGTACATCGGCTCCACCGTAAAAAAAATCTACGTGAAGGTCATTGCAAATCTTTTTTACAAATGCGCACTCTTCCGTTGCTTCTTTGCGCAGCCTGTGGTTAAAAACAGCGGCGGCAATAGATAAGTGAAACTCTTCTTTGAGCAAATTCAACATATACAGCATAAAAACAGAATCCGGCCCGCCTGAAACGCCTAATAGCACCGAGTCGCCTTTTTCCAAAATATCATATTTCTTAATAAATAAAGAAATTTTTTCTTTTAAATTCATTTATTCTTAAACACCTCTGAAAACAATTTTATAATACTCTGCCAGAGGGAGTCGTTCTCCGTTTTTCCAAACCGCCTGGAATAATCTTTTGCCGCTTCCACTATACCCACACCTTTTCCTGCCTTTTCACTGAGAAACCATTTATGAGTCAATATCTCAAGATATATCTTCACCGGATTTTCATCCGGAAAATACTGTTTAAATACCCTCCTTGCAGGCAGAAATCTATGCTGGTACCAATCCCTTGCGGCATCTCCCAATTTCATTTCCGTTTTCCTGCTCTTCGACATCCGATACCTGTATTGAAGAATTTCCTTAAAAATTTTCTTCGACTGTTCCGGAGTAAACGAAACGCCCAGCATATCTTCAAGCATCTGAACAAACCACCCTTTTCTCGGAGTAACGGGCTTAAACATCACTTTTAATTTAGGGGAAAATCCTTCAGGCTTTACCGTATAGCCAAGCAAAAACAAATCGTCTACTCTTTTAACAAGCTTAAAATAATCCTCTTTTTCAATATTTAACTCGTCATTTAAAATTTTTTTAAGTTTGTTGTA
>JALTHX010000034.1:0-5170 GCA_027076005.1 Caldisericaceae bacterium | reverse complement strand
TTCAGAACTCATAGAATACCTCATCTGGTATAACACTGAAAGGCCTCATCACAGCCTCAATAATTTGTCACCTATGAATTTTATGATAAAATACTATTTGAAGTCTCAAATGTATTGGACTTATACAAACCCTTGACAAAACAAAAAAATATCCTATATTTCTTAAATAGAGGAAAAGTTATATATGATATCCTCTGCATAAATGACAGAATTGTTATTAGAAGATTTGTTTGTTTGGCAAATGAAGTTAAATAGACAAAAAGAAGAATTTTCAAGAAGTTTGTCACAGATTATTACCCCCAGATTGTCATATTCGTTAGTTCAAATCCTATTTTTCATTGATAATGACTATTGTAAGCGATTTTTAGAAGATGCATTAGATAAAAAGGTTGAAACAAAAACAGGATCTTGGTACAAAAGTTACTATTGGTTTGGCCATATAGAAAATAAGCATATCGAAGAGGCAAAAATAAACTCGTGTTAAAAGATTGGGCCATAAAAAACATTAAGGTCAATAAAGCATGATTATTGAAAAAATTTGGAAAATTCAGCAAATTGTAGAATGCATGTGAGAAAGGAGGTGATATGGATCGTAAAACAAGTTGGTGTTGACAGGGAGGGCAAGATGTGTGCTCTATATTAGGTCGTGTTTTGAAGAGAGGAATTTAGGTTAAAAGGTTGGAGAGATTAGATAGCTAAACAGAATGGGGAATATAGGGAGAGTTGTAATAAGCGGAAAAAATGGGAAATTTAACAAAAAGGAAATGAATGAAAAATAATTTCATTCAAAGGGTATGTATTATGTTCTTAAACTTACAGTGCAATACATAAAAATTATAAAACAAAACTGAAAGGAGGAAGTCTATGACTACTAAAAGTATATCAAAAAAAGAGAAAGACAAAAGAGGACTATATACTTTCTTTATAATTTTCTTTATAATTTGCTTTTTATTTCAAGTCTTTCCTCTTGCAGAAATTGCAAATCGGGCAACTCCAATTGTTTTAGGAATGCCTTTTCTTATGTTCTGGGTTACAATATGGATCGTAATCGAATTTATTGGTCTTATCATACTATATTATCTGGATGTCATTAAAGGAGGCGAAGCGAAATGAGTGAATCTACTTGGCTTATTCCTCTAATAGTAATGCTCCTTTATCTTGCTTTTGCACTTTACATTGGTCTGCTTGCTGGTAAAGGCAGGAAAGTATCAGTTGCAGAGTTTACTGTCGCAGAGAGAGGATTAGGACCATTCATAATGTGGTTTCTTATGGGTGGTGCAATTTTTAGTGCATTTGCATTTCTCGGAGGTCCTGGCTGGGCGTATTCAAAAGGAGCCCCGGCTTTCTACATCTTTGCATATGGCGCAATGGGACTCATTCCATGGTATTTTATTGGACCAAAAGCCGCACGTATCGGAAAAAAATTAAATTTATTTACGCAAGGCGATCTTCTAAGAGAGCGATATAAAAGTAAAGCATTACCTACACTCATTGCAATTGTAGCAGAGCTTGCATTCCTTCAGTACCTCGCGCTCCAAATCAAAGGCACCGCATATGTATTTACTACTCTCACATGGGGACATGTACCTATTTGGCTAGGTGCACTTATTGCATATGGAATTGTTGTTCTATACGTTGCAACCGGTGGTGTAAGGGCAGCAGCTTGGAGTGATGTGCTACAAGCCGCCTTAATGCTTACAGTTGCATGGGTTGTTGGACTGTATCTTCCATTCCACCTTTACGGAGGGTCAGGGGAAATGTTTAAACAGATTATGACAAAACTACCAGGGCATCTTGTAATAGGGCAAGCAGGTTCTCATATGAGTCGTATGGCTTTTTCTACTGCAATTCTCGTTTCTGTAATTGGATTTACAATGTGGCCCCATTTGTTTATGAAATCATATACAACTAATGAGAAAACAATTAAGAAAACATCAATGCTCTACCCAACATTTGCAATAGTGATGATCCCAATTCTATTTATTGGATTTGCAGGAATAATGAAAGTTCCTTTTGGTACATTAAAAAGCGCAGACGAAATTCTACCATATATGATTGCTACATTAAAGGCCTCTCCATGGTTAATTGCACTTATCGGTGCTGGTACACTTTCCGCTGCAATGTCAACATCCGATGCAGTAACACATGGTGCAGCTTCTACTTTCGTTCAGGATGTTATTGTAACGAATAAATCTAATATAAGTGAACATGCAAAAGTTGTATCTCTTCGTTGGGCTGTAATAATCATCGGTGCAATTGCATATCTTATTGCAATATTTGGTGGACAGAGTCTTGTAAAATTACTTCTTGGTGGATATGGATATATTGTACAAATTGCGCCCCCTGTATACGGTGCACTATACTGGAAAAGAGCGACAAGTCAGGGAGCTATCTGGGGATTCGTTGCGGGAGCAACGTTAAACGGTATCTACGCTTTTGGGCATCTACCAACACCCTTTGGAATAAATGCGGGGATACTAGGGCTAATTCTCAATATCATTGTTTTTGTAGTTGTAAGTCTGCTTACAAAATCCGAATCTGAAGAACATGTAAAAGAATTTGTGGAGGGATAAGATGAACACAAGAAAGGAAGTGCTCGCACATAAAGACGAAGTAATTGCGCTGAGAAGAGATTTTCATATGCATCCTGAAATTGGATTTGATCTTCCGCGAACTTCAAAAAAAGTCGCTGATTATTTAAAGAGTTTAGGACTTGAAGTTCAAGAAGGAATAGGAAAATCAGGTGTCGTCGGGCTCCTAAAGGGTAAAAGTAATGGAAAAACTATAATGTTAAGATCAGACATGGATGCACTTCCTATAGAAGAAGCAAACGATATTCCGTATAAATCAAAAAATAAAGGAAAAATGCACGCATGTGGGCATGATGGACATATGGCTATGCTTCTTGTTGCAGCAAAGATTTTATCTGCTCATAAAGATCAATTCGACGGTAATATCAAATTTGTTTTTCAGCCTTCTGAGGAGGCACCTCCAGGAGGAGCTAAATCTATGATTGAGGACGGAGTTATGGAAAATCCCCATGTCGATGGAGCGTTTGGAATACACCTGTGGATGCCCCTCAAGGTCGGAACTATTGGTACAAGGCCAGGGGCAATGATGGCAGCACCAGATAAATTTGATATAAAACTTACGGGGAAAGGTGGACATGGTGCATATCCGCATCTTTCTGTTGATCCAATAGTAGCTGCAGCCCAACTTATAATTTCCTTTCAGTCAATAGTGAGCAGAGAGATAGACCCAATAGATTCAGTCGTTGTCACAGTTGGCAAAGTAGCATCTGGAGATGCTTTTAATGTAATTCCTGAAACCGCTTTACTGTCAGGTACAATAAGAACTTTAAAAGAAAAAACACATAAAGAAATGAAGAAGATAATTAAAAGGATTACAAAAGGGATCTGTGAAGCGTTTCGTGTAAAGTATAACCTCAATTATGCAATAGGATATCCAGTTCTTATAAATAATGAGGATATGGTAAAAATTGTAAAGAAAATGGGAGAAAAGGTAGTGGGGAAAGAGAATGTAATAGAAATACAACCATCAATGGGTGGAGAGGATATGGCTTATTATTTGCAGAAAGTAAAAGGTGCATTCTATTTTGTTGGAGCTTCAAATAAAGCAAAGGGGATAACTGCACCACATCATTCCGCATATTTCAATATTGACGAGAACTCACTTCTTATAGGAACAGAAATGCACGTAGAAACTGCTCTTTCATTTTTAAAAGCATAGAAAGCCTCATAATAAGAAGGAGTGGTGATACGTCATTACTCCTTCTTTCTTAAAGAATTATAAGAAAAAAGGAAAGAAGCAATGCATAAATATCATTTCTATATAGTGGATGTATTTGCTGAGAAAAAATACTCCGGTAATCAACTTGCTGTTTTCAGAGATATAAAAGGTATTTCTGATAGCGGAATGCTCCAGATTACTAAAGAAGTTGGTTATTCAGAAACTACTTTTATACTGTCAGAGAAAAAATTTAATGGTGGGTACGATGTTCGTATTTTCACCCCAGGAAGAGAAGTACCCTTTGCTGGCCACCCAACATTGGGGACTGCTTACATAATACAACAAGAAATTGTTAAAAAACATATAGCAGAATTAATTCTGAACTTAAGAATAGGGCAAATCCCTGTTACTTTTAGCTATAATAAGAGACAGGCAGATATTTTGTGGATGAAGCAGATAAATCCAAGTTTTGGTCAAACCCTTGATGCAAGTTTGATATCGCAGGTTTTGGGTATTAGTGGAAAAAAAATAGACAGCAGATTTCCTATTCAAGAAGTCTCAACAGGCCTACCATTCATCATAGTTCCACTAAATACTTTAAGCGCTTTGAAACAAATAAATATTAACATAGGTAAGTATTTTGAGTTGATTAAACATACAAAAGCTAAAATTATACTTGCTTTTTGTCGTGAGAGCCATCATAAAGAGAATGACTTAAGCGCACGTGCTTTTGCTTATTATTATGGTGTACCAGAGGACCCAGCTTCTGGAAGTGGAAATGGATGCTTAGCCGGATATTTAGTGAAATACCGTTACTTTGGAAAAGATTGGATCAACATTCGTGTTGAACAGGGCTATGAAATAGGCAGACCTTCGCTTCTTTTCTTAAAGGCAGAAGATAAAAAAAGAAAAATAGACGTGTTCGTTGGCGGAAAAGTTATAATAATTGCCAAAGGATGGTTTATTTAACAGTCATCACTATAAAGATATACTGAAACATTAATTCTTATGTCGGTAAGTCTTTCACTTATGAAAAGGGAAACTTCTATGACTGCCTCCAAGTGAAAAAGGGGAAATATTATTATAAAAAAGGCAATACCCAGTTTTGCTTTATGAGTTCTGTCATCT
This sequence comes from Caldisericaceae bacterium, assembly GCA_027076005.1. Taxonomy (GTDB): domain Bacteria; phylum Caldisericota; class Caldisericia; order Caldisericales; family Caldisericaceae; genus S016-85. Next base: position 292 of record JALTHX010000034.1, on the reverse strand, counting down.
ATTATTTATCGCATTTATGACTGTTGCCTTAATGTTTGAGAATTTCATTACCCTATATGCAATGAGCATTGCCTCTTCTCTTGTGATGAAGTCGCTCGGGCGGAAGTATCCGTTGCCGTCGCCTTTGATAATCCCTTTCTCTTTTAAGTATTTTATCTCTTTTATGTATGGGTAGTCTTCTCCTATGTCAAAGAAAGGTTCGCCGTCTCTTAGGCTGTCGAGCATTTGAATAAAAGGAAAGTTCTTGCCAGGGCAGAGGGTTGAGTTTGCTTTGTGTGTTATGTCTGAAATT
>JALTHX010000033.1:0-1635 GCA_027076005.1 Caldisericaceae bacterium | reverse complement strand
GGGGTGTCCTTTTAAAAATTCATTTTCACAATTAAGCCGGAGTTTTGCATAACAGGCAAAAAATGGAAACAAGAAGGCAATATATGATTATATTTGAATGAAGAGCCCAAACACCTTAAACCAAAGTCTTTTTAAAGCTTTGAAGGATTCATCCATATTTGGCGTTTATATATATCAAGGGGATGAGGGCAGGATAGTTTTTGTAAACAACTATCTTGCAGACATACTCGGATATAAGAAGAGCGAACTGTTGGGTAAAAGTTTATTCGATATTTACGCGCACAGCAAAGAAGAGCTTCAAAAATATGTTAATAGGCGAATTAAGAAAGAATCCTCTCTATCCGAATCCGAGCATCTCAATTTTTCTCTAATATCTAAAGCCGGCGGATTGATTTATGTGGAAGAATTTGTCTATAGCATTAATTATAAAGGTAAGCCCTCAGGGCTTGTAATTTTAGTTGACAGAACAAAGAAGAAGTCTTTTGAGAAAGTCTTCTATGCACTAAGTCAAATCAACCAGCTTATAGTAAGAGAAGAAGATGAAGAAAATCTTTTAATTAGAATATGCAACCTGCTTGTCGATACAGTAGGCTATTATACGGCAACAGCGGGTTCGGTAGATGAAACTACAAAACTGTATGAAATACAGTATGTAAAATCAAAATCCCCTGAATTGGAAGAAATCCTTAAAAAAACCGTTATAGGTGTCGATCCGAGCACACCTTATGGCAGGGGCAGTGTATCGAAAGCTTACAACGCGGGCAGGGTAAGTCTTATCCTGGACGTAACAAAAGAAACTGGTATGAATTATTGGAGAAAAGAACAAAAACGTTTCGGTGTATGTTCCGTCTGTTCTATACCGATATTTAAAGGCAATGCCATAAAGTATATTTTATTAATCCATGATAATATGCAAAATTCATTCAATCGGGAGTTTCTTCATTTACTTGAAGAAATGCAGATGGACATCTCTTTTGCTCTTGACAAGATAGAGAAAAATAAAAGATTAATTGAACAGGAAGAGCAATTGGAAACACAATCAAGGATATACAATGCTCTCTATCATCTAAATAGAATTTCTATGGAATCTGAAAGTGAAGACGAGTTTTTAGGCAATCTTCCGCATATGTTCACCGAATATTTGGAAGCAGATGCTGCCTTTCTTGCTCAAATTAAAGGTCAATCGCTTGATATCCCTTACAAATCTGTGAGAAATAGCTCAACAGAAGCGTTTTTAAGCGTTGTTCAAGACATGTTAATCAATCCGCCGGCAACATTAAGTAAGAACAAAATCCCATTCATGAAAGCTTATAAATATAAGAGGATTTACTTGATAAACGATTTGTTGAAAAACGGTTTTTCCACTTTTAAGCCTTATTGTAAACTTTACAACATCAACTCCTGCTGCGCACTGCCCGTGGTAAAGAAAAATAAAGCCATCTACAGTCTATCTTTGCTTTCCAAGCGCAAGAATCTCTTTAACAATATATCAATTTATCGTCTCTTGAATGCAGTCTCCAAAGAAATCGAGTTTATTTTAAACAAGCTTGAACACGATGAATTTATGCAGATGGTATTATCCGCCACAAACTCCGGTTTTGATTTTGTCGTTATAACGGATGAGAACTTCAAAAT
>JALTHX010000032.1:0-5182 GCA_027076005.1 Caldisericaceae bacterium | reverse complement strand
TTATTGTTTCAGTTTCTTCGGGTGGGAATTTATACGCAATTGCCCAGCGCGGCTCGTGTGACGTTGCACCTAACTGCTTCTGAAGATTCAGGTCATTTACTTTTATTACTACCCCGTCTGCGCCGAACGGGTATTCATCCCGATGGGCCGTATAGTAAATACATCTTTTTATAGCTTCTTGTATATCGGGGCATATAGCTGCCTCCGGGCTTATTGTAAACCCTATTGTTTCCAAAAACTTCAACAATTCAAAATGTTTTTTAAACTCTTTTCCTATAATTTCTCCTGTTCCGTAGGCAATCATATGAAGTTTCCTTTGAGCTGTGATATGCGAGTCAAGCTGTCTTAAGGAGCCTGCTGCCGCATTGCGTGGATTTGCAAATAATGATTTCCCTCTATTCTCCCTTTCTTTATTAAGCTCTTCAAAATCTTTCTTGAACATTATTACTTCTCCGCGGACTTCTATAACCTCCGGAATTTCTTTGCCGAAAAGTTTTAGGGGCACATTTCTTATTGTTTTCACGTTTAGAGTAACGTCTTCTCCCCTAAGTCCGTTCCCTCTTGTTGATCCTTGTACAAGTATACCGTTTTCGTACCTGATTGATACAGCAAGCCCATCCATCTTTAGTTCTGTTACATACTCAACTGTATTTGTTTTTGCCTCTCTCTTTACCCGTTTGTCAAATTCTATAAGGTCCGTATCATTAAAAGCATTTCCCAGGGAAAGCATAGGACTTTTGTGGTATACGGTTTTAAATTCTTTTAGTGGAGAAGCTCCGACTCTCCGGGAAGGGGAATCAGGTGTTACAAGGTTAGGAAACTTTTGCTCAAGTGCGAGAAGTTCCTGGAATAATTTGTCATATTCATAGTCAGAAATTTTTGGTTCATTTTCTATGTAGTAAAGATAGCTATGATGCCTTAATGTTTTCCTAAGCTCTCTGAGACGTTTTTCTGCTTTCTCTGCTGTTACATCGGAGAGGTCAACTTTCATTATTATCGCCTCCCTATTTCTTGTAAAGAATTTTTATTGTATCCTGTTCAATTATGAAAATTACGTCACTTTTAGTATCTAAGTGTATGGTAGGTATACTCTTTGCACTAAAGATGAATTTTGCTTTTTCCCTTTTACTACCCATTAGCGAAATGCTGTAAATTGTTTCTTTGTTCTTTTCTTCCGATTTCCTCATATACAAGAAAAGCTCCGAATTCTCGTTGCTTGAATAACCAATAGGCGTAAAATCATACTTTGTTGCTCTTTTTAAAAGTTTCCCAGTTGAAGAAAATGCAAGAAACTCATCTTGTGTTGCAAAAACTATGCGGTTATTGGAAAAGATTACTCTATTGATATTCGAATGAATTGTAATGCTCTTTTTCTCCCCGTTTGTGTAGAAAAATACAGGGATACTTACGACTTCTGCCGTAGAAAAGGAGTATCCGTATACAATGGTTCCATTCGGAAAATAAAAGGCGTATGCATTATGCAAATCCCCGCTCTTGTTGTCTATTTGTATGTTTTCTTCTATTCCGCCGTTACTATCTAATAGATACACTTCCCCCCTGGACCCTACGAATAAAATCTTTCCATTATTTGTTATGCTTATTGAAGACGATTCTCCAATGTCTGGTATTTTTGCAGTGGATATGGTTTTTCCGTTTTTATCCGTAGTTACTATAAGGTAAGAGAAATCTTTGAGGGATTGAAACAAAAGCTCTATATCACCATTGTTTAGAAATCGCCCTTTTACCCCGAGATAGTTTTTATATCCCTTTGTAAAAACGCTTTCTCCACTATTGTTAAACAAATGAAAATATATGCTACACACGAGAAGGTCATTTGAGTTGTCCTTTTCCATATTGAATATGTTCGTATCAATCTTGGAATGCCATACTATTTTTCCATCTATTCCTATTACATAGATATCCCCATCATATGTGCCGACTGCAATTTCGTCACCTAATACAATGGAAGTGGTTATAAAAGATTTTGCTGTGAATAATGTTTCCTCTTTAAGAACATTGCCTTTGACATTTAAATGTTGATAAATACCAAAACCAACGCTTAAAATTATAGCTAATATTATAAAAGTAACGATTAATTTCCTCATTATGTTTTAATTGTACCAATAAAGTGCTTTCTGTCAATAATATTTTCGCATAATTTGCTGTAAGGTTTGCCCGGTTTTGAAATTCCCGTATACTATAAAAAGGTGGTGATTGTGAAAAAAATTGCTGTGGTAGACGATGAAAAAGATATTGTGGAAATTGTATCTTTTTACCTCAGAAAAGAAGGTTTTGAAACGCAAGCTTTTTTTGACGGCACAAGTTTTTTTAATGCACTGGCCGAAAGTAATTTTGGTGCTGTGGTGCTTGATTTAATGCTTCCTGGGATAGATGGTATCACCTTAATAAATATGATCCGCAACAGTGAGCAGTTTTATCGCCTGCCAATTATAGTACTTACCGCAAAGAGTAACGAGAGGGACATTGTCTCCGTGCTTGAAGCTGGGGCGGATAACTATGTAACCAAACCTTTCAATGGTAAGGTTCTTGCGGCACGGGTTAAAGCACTCCTCAGAAGAAATATGGGTAAAAATAAAGTCAAGTTTGGATATTTACGTATAGATGAAGAGCAATTCAAAGTTTTCTGCAAAGAAAGGGAAACAATTTTAACAAAAACAGAATTTGGTATGCTTAAACTTCTATTGTCACGCCCGGGTAAGGTCTTTACGCGTTCTGAATTTTTAGACAAGTTATGGGGAGATGCTGCCGAGGAGCCTTTTGACCGTTCCATAGATGTGCATATAAGGCATATAAGGGAAAAACTCGGTGAATGTGGAAAATACATTGTAACAATAAGGGGTATTGGCTATAAGGCTTCGAAGAAGAAATGAAAAAATATATTTATTTCGTTTTATCCCTTCTTGTTTTATCCCTTGTCTTTATAGTCTTACGTTTTTATTTTTTTTCTGTGATTGGCATTTTGATATGCGTCATTATCCTGATTATTGCCTATAAGCGGTTTATTTGTAATGCGAAAGAGTTGGAGTTCCACTTAAAAAATGCGATGAGTAAAAACCAATTTGGCAAATTTATTTTGCAAAAGGACGACGAGCTGGTTTTTGTAAAGGAGCAACTCAATAATCTTTTTGAAATAATAGAACCATTAATATTAAACGGGAAAGATGTTGTGAATCGGGTAAGAGATATTATTAATGTAATAAATTCCCCCATTCTTTTATTGGATAGTAAAGGGCGGATTGTTTTATACAACAAGGCCTCTGAAATCTTTATGAGGGGCAAATGCAATGATTGCTCTTACTTTGAAGCATTAAAAAATATGTCATTGATTGATATAGTAGGACATTGTATCAACTCCAATGTTAACAATCGTGATGTAAAAATAGAGGAGAGTATCTATCGCGTTAACAGTTTTCAGAAAGCTGACTTAGCGGGAGAAAAACTTATCTTCTGTATATTCACGGATATAACACTTTTAAAGAAGAAGAATAACCTTGAAAGAGAATTTATTTCCTCAGTTTCTCATGAGCTTAAAACCCCCCTCTCAGTCATTAGCGGTGCAGTAGATATTATTAGTGAAAAAGATGTCCTGCCAGAGGAAAGAATGAAGTTCGTCCGAATTATTAAAGATAACTCAGAGAGAATGAACAACCTCATTAAAAAACTGCTCATACTAACCGAAATACGCTCTACTGAAAAGATTAAAAAGAAAAGGGTGAATCTCAAAAATTGTGTTGAATCAATACTGAGAACAGAATTGGACCGGGCAAAGCAAAAGAGTATTTTCGTAAAAACAAACTTAGAAGATGTATGGGTAATGGGCAACGAGTTTTTATTGTTAGAAATGATAAGAAATATAGCGGATAACGCAATAAAATATACTGATAAGGGAATGGTTGAGATAATTGTTATAAGAGACTCTTTTGCAATAATTACAATAAGGGATAGTGGTCCTGGGATCAGCAAGGAGTTGCTTCCTCATATCTTTGAGCCTTTCTACAGAGCGGATAAATCCAGGGCACGCATAAGCGGAGGAACAGGACTTGGCCTTACAATAGCAAGACGGATTGCACTTCTGCATAAGGGCAATATTACAGTAAAAAGCAGCGTAGGTAAGGGTACAGAGTTTACCATACAACTTCCAGCTCTGTAAATATTAACAGAAAATTAACATTATCTTAAACAAAAATTAATCTTTGTCGTTTATTATGAGGCTGAAGGTAAAAAAGAAAGTCTTAAAGGGGGTAGTGAATGAAATTTAAAAGAAGCATCTTTGTGGCTGCAATATTGATTGTTTTGGCTATGTCGCTGGGAATGAGTGGCTGCGGGAAACCGTCTTCAAATAGCTCTTCCTCTGAAAAAAACCTTATTCTCAATGGCTCAACAACTGTATTTCCTATTGCACAAAGAGTAGCCGAAGAGTTTATGAAGCTCCATCCGGATATAAACGTTTCGGTGAGGGGCACTGGTTCAGGTAATGGTATTGCAGCATTGATTAACGGCACTTGCGATATCGCAGATGCCTCGAGGCCAATGAAACAGAGTGAAATAGATAAGGCAAAAACAAATGGAATAAACCCTGTTGCAAATGTTATTGCAAAAGATGCAATTGCTATTGTTATAAATCCTAAAAATCCTGTATCAGAAATTTCTCACGAGCAGTTAAAAAAGATTTACACTGGAGAAATCACCAATTGGAAACAGCTTGGCGGGCCTGATATGAAAATTGTTCCGGTAACGCGTGATTCCTCTTCTGGAACTTTTGAAATTTTTGAAGAAAAGATACTAGGTAAAGGTGTGGAAATGGTTTCTACTGCTGTTGTTCAGGGTTCTAATCAGGCTGTAAAAACAACTATTGCGAAAACTCCAGGGGCGATTGGATATATCGGATTGGGATATGTGGATAGCAGCATAAAGCCCCTTAGATTTGATGGTGTAATGCCTTCAAAGGCAACGGTTGTTGATGGCTCTTATGAAATTTCCCGTCCACTATTTATGTATACAAATGGTACTTCAAAAGCTGTCGTGCAGGACTTTATTGATTTTGTAATGAGTCCAGAAGGTCAGTCAATAGTTGAACAGGTAGGATACATCGCAGTAAAACCCACTAAGTAATTATGAAGAAGAGAGCGATCATAGAATATTTTTTGCCTATTTTTGGCTA
>JALTHX010000031.1:0-5187 GCA_027076005.1 Caldisericaceae bacterium | reverse complement strand
AAAAATGCACGCATAGAGGTGCTGAAGTATCTTGACAACATGAATGACGTAGACAGTTTTGATATTATTGCTCATTTGGTCTTTAATGCTCCACTATTAAGCATTAATGAGCGCGTAAAGATGTTTTTTAACCTTCATTCGCAAGAAGTCGAAAAATTTGATGATAGAGAAAGAGAGATTGTATTTTCTATACTGGAGAAGTACAAACGCGATGGTATAGATAATTTAACACCCGATGTATTAAACAATGCCGATATGCGAGAGAAAAATGCACTTAAGGTACTAAAAAATATACTCGGTTTACAAGGAATCCGTCCGTTTTTCGAAACCTTAAAGAATGCGTTGTACGGGAATTACTTCTCAGCTTGAGGTAAAGTATTTAAAAGGAGGGATAAAATATGCCGAAAGTTAATAAGACTGATAGCCCCTTCACGCCAGGTATCCCCGTATCACCAGATCTTTTTATTGGCCGAAAGAAACAGATCAAAAGCATTCAACGTTACGTAGCCCGTTCTGCCTCAGGAAAACAAGATAATATTTTTCTAATTGGTGACAGAGGGATTGGAAAAACATCTCTCTCTTCTTTTATATGTGCTTCCATCGATAATGAGAATGGATCCTTCCCTATACAGGTATCTTTGGGGGATGTAGAGGATTTAAATGAATTAGTGCAACGTATCTTTGAAGAATTGATAGAAAAAGCATATAAAAAAAAGTGGTTTCACTGGATTCAGAAATTTTTTGCAAACTATGTAAAGGAAGTTGAAATTGCTGGTACAGTATCAATAAAATTTAGTCCGACTTTAAAGGATTTAAAAAATATTGTTAGTGACTTTGCAATAGAACTTCAAAAAATAACCCAGACAATAAGTGAGGATAGAAAAGGATTATTTATTGTATTAGATGATATTGATACTTTATCAAAAACGCCAGCGTTTGCAAACTGGTATAAAACATTTGTAGACTATATAGCAACACATTATTCTAATAACTATCCAGTTGTAATAATGTTAGTGGGTCTTCCGGAAGCGAGAAATGCGCTGTGCAAAAATCAACCTTCACTTACACGTATTTTCAGGATAGTTAGTGTAGAAAAATTATCTGATAATGAGGTAAAGGAATTTTTTAGGAAGGCGTTTGGAAAGGCTAGTATTAAAGTGACGCCAGGAGCATTATAAGCTATGGTAAAATTCTCGAGTGGCCTACCCGTCTTAATGCAGGAGATAGGAGACGCAGTCTTTTGGGAAAACATCGATGGAACAATTACTAAGTATGATGCAGTCCGAGGCATCTATACGTCTGCAGAAAATGTTGGAAAGAAATACCTTGATCCAAAAATATATGATGTTATAAGAAGCGAAAGATATAGATCAATTCTACAGAAGTTAGGGCAAGATATTGCTTCTTCATTCAATAAAAGCAAAATTGAAAGTATGTTGAGTAAAGAAGAAATAGGAGTGTTTGATAACTTTTTAAATCAGATGAAGAAAAAGGGAGTAATTGTTCCGGATACGGAACGTAATAGGGGAAACTATAGGTTTGTAAATGACCTATACCGTATTTACATTTGTATGAAAGCTCTTGAGAATAAACAGAAACAACCCGAGACAAAAGGGATTAATAAGACAGATATTATCAGAATGATCGCTAAACAAACAGGTCTAAAAAAGGAGAAAGCAAAATCGGCTCTCAGGGCTTTTATCGAAATTACCGAAGAAACTCTTAAAAAAGGTGATAAGTTAACCCTCCCCGGCTTTGGAACATTTGCTACAAAAAAGAGAGCAAAAAGGACGGGCGTCAACCCCAGAACGGGAAAGAAAATTAAAATTTCCACAAAAGCGGTACCTTTCTTCAAACCAGGAAAAAAACTCGTAGAGGTAGTAGCAAGACAAAATAGAGAAACAAAATAGGAGGCAATAAGCAGGTATTATTCTGGTAATAATAAACATAACTTTTTATAAATAGGGGAGGCTTATAGTATAAACATTAATCTCATTTATTTTAGATCAAAAAACTAACGTTTAACGTAAAACAAAAAATGTAGATGTATAAACTATGCTAATAATTCTGAGATCTTTCCCTAAATTTATTGAACACGTGCAGTTATTTTTTGTTTGGAATAGAGTGAATGTTTGTAAACACACTAAGAATGATACAGATTTAGAATCAACCGTTAACCTCGTTCTATCTCCTTTTTTATTGAATATATATCCACAACAGCTTATATAGTATAGGTTTTCATGTGAGTGTTATACTCCTTCACTGAGAATGCCTTTCCCTAAAATGTGACCCTAGTAGTTCAAAAATCTAGAAACACTGAACAAGCAGTATAATCTGAGAGTATTAGACAAACAATTGAATCCTATACTACAAATCCATTTCATAATTTTTGAATAGATTTTTATATGAGGCAATGATACAATTTCATATAGATTTTTAATGAAGCAATTTGTTGACTATGTTTTTCTTAGTTATATAATGAAAATGTTTAAAGATTATGAATGTAAGAAATAAAAAGCTTAAAAAGGAGGTATCATTGAAGAAAAATATCCGAAGTTCGGACATAACACTAAATTGGAAGGATATCTGCATTACAGATATAACCAAGTTATGTGAAATGGCTAAGTTAAATTTCGAAGTGATAAGAAGATGAGCACAGTAGCTGAAAGATTTAACAAATTCTTATCTAATATTCAATTAACTTCTAAACAAACAGAAGATGCGAAAACTAAATATAACGGAGTTTGTAAAAAGTTACACGACCATTACTATACTTCGAGTTACGATGGCTCTACTAAATTATTAGTTGGTTCATATGGAAAGAATACGGCTATTGCACCCCCAACCGATATTGACGTTCTGTTTATTATGCCTTACAAAGAGTTTAACAGGTATAATTCCTATTCCGGGAATGGGCAATCACAATTACTCCAAGATATAAAAAATATTTTATTAGAAAAATATCCTGATACTTACATGCGTGGAGATGGACAAGTAGTGATGGTCAATTTTGTTTCATACAATGTTGAAGTTATCCCTGCCTTTTTACTGAAAAATGGGAATTATTATATTCCAGATGCTCATTCCGGTGGGAGTTGGAAGAAAACAAGCCCAAAATCTGAAATGGAAAACCTCACCAGTTCTAATAAAAGAACAAATGGAAACACAATCAAGTTGATTAAGATGATTAAAGCTTGGAAATACCATTGCAATGTCCCCATAAAATCTCTCGTGATTGAATTAAGAGCTATCAATTTTTTAAGTAAGTGGAAGTATTACGATAAGCCTTCCATTTACTACGATTGGATGATTAAAGATTTTCTTGAGGAATTATTAGATTATGTAGACGGTAGTTGTAAAATACCTGGGATTGATGAAAAAATAAACTATGGGGACGAGTGGGAATCAAAAGCAAGGTCTGCTTTAAATAGAGCCAAAAAGGCGTGTGAATTTGAATCAAAAAAGGATTATATAAGTGCAACGCAAGAGTGGAAAAAGCTTTTTGGTGACAGATTTGAGTATTAAATTGGGCGTATTATATGGATAAAATTAACCTGGTTGTTATTAGAGAAACCTTCGGAAAAGTGGTCTACACGCACAAAACCCACGAAAAGGCTGCTGAAATGTATATAAGTAAATCAAAACGGATAAAGCGTGCAAATGTTTTTTTACTTGCTTTAACTTCTGGAAGCGCTTTTGGTGCAATCTTAAAAGCTCATGTCTTTTTAATCCTTACTTCAATTGTGGCAACCTTATCATTATTCTTTGCAGTATATCAATTAAATTTTAATTTCGAGGAATTAGGACAAAAGCACAAAATAACTGCTAAAAAATTGTGGTTAATTAGAGAAAAGTATCAGAATTTAATTGCCGATATTATGAATGATAAATATAATTCGAATGAGATAATAGAGAAAAGAGATTTATTGTTATCCGAACTGAACGAGATCTTAGAAAATGCACCTCCAACGGATAACAAAGCTTATTCTAAGGCCAGAAAAGCTTTAAAAATACATGAAGAGATGACATTTAGCGCCAAAGAAATTGATAGCTTCTTACCGAGGGAGTTAAGAATCGAAAAGCAACATCGCAACACCACATAACAGGGTGTATCCAACTTCGGCTAAAGCATCTACTACAATTCAACCTTCGGGGGACTTCAGATACCTACAAAAATTATTGTTCCCTGCCACGAGAAAAAAGCGAAAAATGGTTTTGTTGATTATATCCCCATACGCAGTATACTTAAAAAGTAATATAATGAATGTATTTTCAAAATGGGGGTGAAATGAATTATGCAAGACATGTTGTTTAGTAAAAACGGGGACTTACGAGACTTTTTAGAATATAGAAAAGTTGAGTTAAAGAAAGAAGTGGAGGATTATTACAGTCCCAATTATATACTTAATGTAAGTATGGAAGACTTCTGCCAATATCTTGTGTCCAAGTACTCTCTGGTGCCTCCCAAAATTCACGAGGACAAGATCTATGTTTGCGATAAAAATGAGGTAGATATTGATACAAGCAAATATCCGCCAAAAGTTGTATTTGACGAGGACTGTCCCTACTGTATTAAAGGCCTACAAATTACAATAGCCATTCCGTTTGAAGGCGAAGAGGATTTGTTTCAATACAAACCATCTCACTTTTCATTAAATCCTCCCAGAGGGGAAATAGTAGACGGGGAAATTCACTTAGTTTACGAGATGATTGAGCACGGTTCGGGAAAACTTAATCGGATGTATAAGAGAGATTTGGGAGAAATCAAAAGGTGGTTAGAGTGGGTAAACTATGATGTGAATAATTTCAACAAAGAACTTGCCTCTTTTGTTAGGCAATTTTTAGCTCAAAGAAAAAAGAAACTTTTGAACGACATAGGCTTGGTTGAATCTCTTGGGATTCCGATAAAGCGTCGGGAAGATATACCGAGTACTTATGCGGTTCCTGTTGTTCAAAAGAAAGTAAAATTTAATATACCAAAAGTTTCGGCAAACTCCTTTGCACCGGAGCCTACTTTATCGATAGAAGATTATGAGGATATCTTGGAAGTAATTTTTAACATGACTTTAGTTATGGAGAGAAGCCCTAAAACATTTTCTAAGCTAAATGAAGAGGAAATTAGAAACCACTTTTTAATGTTTCTCAACGCATATTACGAGGGACAGGCTACGGGCGAAACCTTTAATT
>JALTHX010000030.1:0-14875 GCA_027076005.1 Caldisericaceae bacterium | reverse complement strand
TTCCGATGCACCGTCCCAGGCATTGCAGCAGACGCTCAAAGACCTGTACAAAGCCATAAGCTCAGCGTTCACAAAAGGCAACGGTATGAGGTTCCCGCAATACAGGAAGAAAGGTAAGTCGCCTGACAGCATCAGATACCCTCAGGGCTTCAAGATAAAAGGAAATAGACTTTTCCTGCCTAAAATAGGATGGATAAGGTTCTTCAAGTCAAGAGAGATAGAAGGTAAACCAAAAAACGTAACGGTTAAAAGGTACCCTGACGGATGGTACATAAGCATAGTAACTGAAGTAGAGATAGAAAAACCGAAAGAAGACTTACACCACCCCGTAGGAATAGACGTAGGCGTTGCAAAAGCAATTACTCTATCCAATGGATACTACTTCACGCCTCTGGACTTAACTGAATATGAGAAGAAACTAACGAAACTCCAGCGCCAGCTCTCTAAGAAACAGCACCCAAAGCATAAAGGTGACAAAACACCAATATCTAATAACTTCGTAAAGCAAAAGAAGAGAATTGAAAAGCTTCACCAGAAGATATCAAATACAAGGAAAGACTTTTTGCACAAAGTATCAACCGCTATATCCAAAAACCACGGCCTAATAGCAGTAGAAAACCTATCCGTAAGGAACATGACTAAGTCAGCAAAAGGCACAATGGAAGATCCAGGACGCAACGTAAAGCAGAAGAGCAGACTCAACAAGTCGATTCTAAATCAAGGGTGGAGTATATTTTTCCACTTCCTTGAGTACAAACTGCAAAGGCAAGGAGGCAAGTTAATCAGAGTTAATCCTCAATACACGTCCCAAACCTGTCCTGTATGTGGACACGTATCCAGAGATAACCGTAAAAGCCAGGCAGCATTCGTATGCGAGAAGTGCGGATATACTGCCAATGCTGACTTAGTAGCATCAGTAAACATTCTAATGAGGGCAATAGGGAAGGAAAACCTTTTACAAACCCTACCGCAGGGCTTGCGGGAAATTACGCCTGTTGAGTATGCAATGCATACGCTGAAGCAGGAACCAGCTGGAAGCCGTGAGGCATTACCGCTCCCTGAGGCTGTATAGCCAACGGGAATCCTCTTTGTTTACGGAGAGGAGGAGGTCAACTCAACTTTTGAATAAGGCGGCGGCGGTTCTGATAAAAAATACGCCCTTCCTAAACCCGAGAATTCTTTGCCATTACTCGTAATATGAGAAATTTGAAAACTGTTTGGTTTAGCAGTTTGTTTCGAAAAATCCGAAACAGTTGCACAAATTGTGATATCTTTATTTGTACAGTTATCTGGGACATCCGATAAATAAAAAGGACGAATCTGAATAAAAGAAGTAATGAGGACCTAGCAAACAACACAATAGTAAGTGTTCTGAAAAATATCCTTTTTTGAAGTGTAGCAAGCAAAACTGCGGAGAAAAGGAAAATTAGAAATAAAACCGCACTGTGATAATAAATAGATACTACAGATAAAATACCGCAAACAACGCTCAAAAAAGAGAATAAGCCCGGCATTTACCCTACCGTTATAAGACCCTCAATTTTCTCGAAAGTTTTCTCCCCTATTCCTGAAACCCTTGTTATGTCATGTATTGTTTTAAAAGAGCCATTTGTTTTTCTATATTGGATAATTGCACCTGCCTTCACTTCACTAATCCCCGGTAATTTCTCAAGTGTACTTATATCAGCAGTATTAATGTTAATTTTTCCATTATTTGTACTGCTTGTTTCGCCCGCCACATTTGATGTTTCAGTAGAACCCTTTTTGGGAACTATTATTTCCTCTCCGTCGGTAATTTTTCTTGCAAGGTTTATCGCAACAAGGTCGGCATCCTTTCCAAGCCCTCTGGCCTTCTGAATTGCATCCTTTACGATACTGTCCTGAGGTAGCTCATATACATCCGGAGTTTCTACTTCTCCAGTCTCATAAACTGTGAGAAGTTATTGGGAAGAGCTTTCCTTCGGGGTGTTATCTTGTATAGTAAGCTCTTGTGACGAGTTTTGCCCTAAGAGATTTTTTTCCTTTGCAACTCTCTTTGTACCAACCAAATTCCCTGCGCCAAAACCTATAACTCCCACAAGAATTAGAGCAATTATCCATTGTTTTACGGAAACTTCGCCCATTTAATTGATATACCTCCCTGCATTTATATTCACAGTTTCTCCGGAGATATAATCGTTCTCTATTAAGCAAACAATGGCGTGGGCAATTTCTTTAGGCTTTGCAAATCTTCCGTTTGGAGAAAGCAGCTCAAGTTCCTTGCGTCGCTCCTGCGAGAGCCCTCTAAACAAATCTGTGTCTACGGGGCCGGGGGCTACAGCATTGATGTAAACACCTTTTTGAGTAAATTCTGATGCAAGCGCTGCTGTGATTCCGATAACGCCTGCCTTGGACGCTGAGTAAGGAATACCAACGGTTCCGCCGTTCCTTCCTGCAATGGAAGAAACATTTACAATCTTTGACGGGGTATTTTTTAGAAGGAAAGGCATAGAGAATCTGCACATATTAAAAACACCTTTTAAATTTACATTTATCGTTCGATTCCACGTTTCTTCTTTTGTTTCAAGAAAAGGCTCCTTAATCAAAATTCCAGCGTTATTTACAAGTATATGGATTGCCCCAAACGTTCTTGCAATTTCTTCTATAGTGCTTCTAACTGCCTGAAAATCCGAAACGTCACATTGATAAACTTCTGCTTTCACGCCTTTTTTCTCTGCAAGTGTTTTAACTTTTTCAGCTTCATCTCTATGGCTATTGTAGACAATTGCAACGTTTGCACCCTTTTCTGCGAGAAGGAGGGCAGTTGCCCTACCTATTCCGCGAGAGCCACCGGTAACGACAGCGACTTTTCCCTTAATGTCCATTTTTCACCTCCTTTGAAATTTTGCCACTGTTAAATTATATTTATAATAAATAAAGAGTCAAATAAAATGGAGGTAAAAATGAGAATTCTGGTAATATCAGACGTACACGGAAATTTAGAGGCCTTAAATGAAGTTCTAAAAGTGCCTCATGATATAGTACTATTTGCGGGTGACATTGTAGATTACGGACCAAAACCTGCCGAATGCATAGAAAAAATAAAGGAAATTGCTTTTAAGGCAGTAAGAGGTAATCATGATAATGCCGTTGCTTTTAACACAGATTGTGGTTGTTCGCCTTCAATGCAAGAGCTTTCTGTCGCAAGCAGAGAATACACAAATAAAGTGGTAAGCAAAGAACAGGTGGAATTTCTGCGGAAACTTCCGTTAAAAGAGAAATTTCAAATAGGCAGAAAAACATTTTTTCTTGTGCACGCCTCAAACAGTGATCCGTTGTTTAAGTATCTCAACCCCGGAAAGGTTTCAGGAGAAGAGTTTAAAAAGGAATTCGACAGTATCAAAACAGATTTTATAATCTATGGGCATACACACATCCCTTTGATTTTAAGAGGCATAACGAATAGCATCATTATAAACCCAGGGAGTGTAGGACAGCCAAGGGATGATGACCCAAGAGCAAGCTGTGCAGTGATTGACACAGAAAGAGATTCCGTAGAAATAAACCGTATCGAATACGACATCAAAAAAGTGGAAAAGCAAATTAAAGAGGCAAATCTTCCTGAACCATTAATCTCAATACTCGAGAACGGCAAGCACTAATTTGATTATTTGAAAAAGCCTGCTAAAATAGTATTGTGATAATATGAAAGAAACAGTTAATGAACAGGTGGAATTAAAAAATGCAGAACATATTCCTTTTGTTGTGGGAGTAATGGATAGGAACATAAGAATCATAGAAAAAGAGCTTGATGTGGATATAGTATTAAGAGACGAAAAGCTTTTTATCAGCGGAAACGAAGAAAATGTTAAACAAGCTAAGGAACTTCTGCAAAGCATAGAACGCCTCGCAAAAAAACATTATAATTTTTCTGTGGAAGAACTTATATATTCTGCAAAGAACAAGAAACCGGAATTTCTAAAAAATATTCCTGATACGGCTATTATTGAAGACGTAAAAGGCAGGAAAGTTGTGCCAAAAACGCTCGGGCAGCGCAAATATGTAAAAGCAGTTTTAAAAAACAGCATAACATTCGTTATAGGGCCCGCTGGCACAGGAAAAACATATCTATCAGTTGCATTATCAGTAAAATATCTTTTAAGTGGCGAGGTAAACAGAATAATTTTAACAAGGCCCGTAATAGAAGCAGGAGAAAAGCTGGGATTTTTGCCGGGTGATATACAGCAGAAAGTAGACCCTTATTTCAGGCCGATTTACGACGCACTGTATGATTTTTTAGGGCAAGAAAAGACATACAAACTTCTTACGAACAAAACCATAGAAATTGCCCCCTTGGCATATATGAGAGGAAGAACGTTAAATGATGCATTTATTATCCTTGACGAAGCACAAAACAGCACCTTCTCGCAGATGAAAATGTTTTTAACACGGCTTGGCGAGGGTTCTAAAATGGTAATAACAGGCGATGTAACACAGAGCGATTTACTGCCCGGGCAAGGAGGAGACGGGCTCCAGGCAGCAACAACAATATTGAAACATATTAAAGGAATTGAGTTTATATATCTCACTGAAAAAGATATTGTAAGGCACAAACTTGTGCAACAAATCGTAAACGCATACGAAAAGAACGAAAATGATAAGAAGAAAAAATAGAATTTACAGAATGGACGTTTTTACACGAAAACGTTTTACTACCTATCTAAAAGAGAACATCGCTTCAATAGCAATTATTGTTTCACTTGCTATTGTAATATTTACCGCAATATTTTACTCCTACTTTCCAAACAACTTGAAGTTAAAGGCAGGAGATATAAGCACCGAAGATATTATTGCACCAAGAACATTCACTTATATAAATGTTGAAAAAACGGAAGAACTTAAAAAGAAAGTTGCAGATTCCATATCTCCGGTATATAGGCTCGATACATCAGAAGAAAATACTGTGTTAAACAATCTGGATTCAGTGTTTAACAATATAACATCCATACTGAGTTCTACCAAAGATGAAGTAGAAAAACATAAAGAACTGGTGATACTCTTCCCAAACAACGCATCTTTTGCTGATTTTCTGGTAGAGGAACCTCCAGAAAAAATAGAAAATATGCATAAAACATTAAAATCAATACTGTATAATCTAATGGTAATGGGGGTAAAGAGTAATAGTATAAACCAATCGGTACATATAGGAACAGATGAAATAGATAAGACAGCTTTTAATAAAAGCGAAAAACAGTTCCTTATATATTTACTTCGTAAAACAATACAGCCGAATCTCATATACGATAAAGATGCAACAGAAGCTGCTATTCAAAAGGCAATAAGTTCTGTCCCATCCGTAAAAGCTACAATCAACAAAGGCGACACAATAGTAAAAAAAGGCGAAAAAATTACTGAAACTCAGTACCAGATACTCAGTGTAGTAGGATTAGTGCACACCAAAAGCGACTGGAAAATTATTCTAAGCATCATTATATTTATATTACTGTTTATTGCTGTTTCATACACTGCAATGCTTAATTCCGGAAAAATGGTAAAACAAAAAGCGGTAAAAAGAACAGCAGAATTCGCAATCATTATTGTGATTTCTTATATTGCTTTTCTACTCCTTCAGCCAATTTCACCATATCTTATTCCGATTCCCCTTCTTGCATTCATTATTTTTGCTTTCTTTGATATAAGCAGCGCTTTACTTATCTCTATAAGTTTTACCTTCTTGCTGACACTACCAATGGACATAAAAGCGTCGATACTGTTTGCAATACTTATCTCTATTTCAGTATCGCTATTCATTTTAAGACGTTTTGCCAGGATGATTACTCTAATATACGCAGGTACCGCAGGCGGCGTAACTTTTGCATTAATCACATTTCTTGTAGGGGTTACCAGCAAACTTCCGTTGAAACAAATAGAAATAAACACTACATACGCGTTTTCAAACTTCTTTGGGGCTGCACTACTAACATTGGGTATTGTATTTATGCTTGACCATATATTTAACGAAGCAACCGTAATTCGCCTTTTGGAATTAAGTGATACAAACACTCACCTGTTGAGGCAGTTGCTACTAAAAGCCCCTGGAACTTATCAACACAGCATAAACGTTGCAAGTATAGCAGAGTCAGCAGCAGCAAAAATTAACGCAAATTCACTTTTAATACGCGTAGGTGCTTATTACCATGATATAGGGAAAATGCTGCATCCGTATTATTTTACGGAAAATCAGATAAACATTCCTAATATCCATAACAGCATTACCCCAAATCTTAGTAAAACAATAATTATAAATCATGTTAAAGACGGCGCGCAAATTGCAAAAAGGTATAGGTTACCCGAGGAAATTATAATGTTTATTTTAACGCACCACGGAACAACGATAGTTTCATATTTTTATCACAAGGAAAAAGAAAAAAACTCCGACGCAAAAAAAGACGAATTTCGTTATCCTGGGCCAAAACCTCACACCAAAGAACAAGCAATTTTGATGCTTGCCGATGCCACGGAAGCAGCAACTCACGGAATGGATAATTTGGACAGGGACAAAATTGAAAAAGTGGTAAAAAGTATAGTTAAAGACCGTGTAGATGACGGCCAATTAGACCAATCCGAACTTACATTGGGAGAACTAAAAGAAGTAACTGATTCCTTTATCAAGTCCCTTATAAACTTTTATCATAAAAGGGAGGCCTACCCAACGGAAGAAAATGCTAAAAGTTGAATTCTCTAATAAAACAAGGAAATACGAAGTAAACGAAAGACTCTTAACCTCACTGGTACGAAAAATATCGCATTTTGCAGGTGAAGATTACGGTATAGTAAGCATTTCATTTGTTGGAGAAAAACGGATACGGGATATAAACAAAAAATTCAGGGGAATAGACAAACCCACCAACGTTATCTCCTTTCCGTTTATGGACTCTTTCGGTAAAATAAAAATAATAGGCGATATTGTTATATGCCTTCAAATTGCAAAGAAACAAGCTAAAAAAGAGGGGAATAATTTCACGGACTATGTAGCATTTCTCATAATTCATGCTTTTTTACACCTTTTAGGTTATGACCATATAGAAGAAAAAGATAGAGTAATAATGGAAAAGAAAGAAGAAGAAATTTTCCATAAAATTCATATTACCAATTTTTTAAAGGAGGCTGGTAAATAGATGAACCCGTCGAGTTGGGGATATATTATCTTTGAATTCGTTTTACTTGTCACGTTTTCTGCCTTTTTCTCCGGAATGGAAGCTGCTTTGCTTTCCGTTTCAAGGATAAAGCTTGAATCTATGGCATCTAAAGATTCAAAAATTGCCCAAAAAATTTTAGATTTTAAAAAGAACCCGGAAAGATTTATAAGCCCAATTGTATTGGGGAATAATTTTGCCAATATACTCGCTTCTGTCTTAGCTACATACTTCAGTGTAATGCTTGCCAAGACACACAACCTTTCTACTTCAACCTCACTAATAATAACAACGGTGGTTCTTACAGTGGTAATCGTTATATTTGGCGAGGTAATACCAAAAAGTGTTGCTGCATATAACCCTGAAAAATTTTCAATATCATCTTTCTATATATTTTATTTTTTCTGGGTAATATTGTTTCCGTTTGCCTGGCTTTTATCAAAAATTTCCAGAGGATTTCTTATACTGTTCGGTATAAAAAAAGAGGTCAAAACCGTATTTAAAAATCCGGAAGAACTTATAATGATGCTTCACCTCGGAAAAGAAGAAGGCATAATTGAGAAATCCGAAGAAAAAATGATATTCAGTATCTTCGAGTTTGGCGATACTCTCGTAAGGGAAGTGATGACGCCTCGAGTAGATATGATAACAGTGCCGGTAGGCGCTAATTTGGATCAGATATTAAATACCGTTGTTCAAAGCAATCATTCGCGAATGCCAGTGTACAAGGGAAAAGTAGATAATATTGTAGGAATTCTATACATAAAAGACCTTTTTAAGCTGTTTTTATCCGGAGTAGATGAACACAAAATAAAACTAAAAGATATACTGCGCCCAGCCTACTTTGTCCCTGAAACAAAGCGTGTTGACGAACTTTTCAGAGAGATGCAAAAAAAGAAAATACAAATAGCAATAGTATTCGACGAATATGGAGGCATATCCGGGCTTGTTACAATGGAAGACTTGTTGGAAGAAATTGTGGGGGAAATACAAGACGAATATGAAGCGGAAGAGAAAAGTTTTCAGAAAATCGGGAATAACGCTTATCTTGTTTCCGGAATGATGAGCATCGATGACTTCAATGAAGAGTTTAAAGCAAATCTTTCGGATGAAGAAGCGGATACAATCGGAGGAATAATTTTAGAAAAATTAGGCAGGCTGCCCCACTCCGGAGAAGAAATAGAAGTAGAAAATTTTAAATTTATAGTAAATAAGATTCGCGGAAGAAGAATCGTCCAGATAAAAGTTATATTGAAAGATAAGGAGGTAAAATGAACAAAGAAAAACTAATAGAACTGGCAAGAATCGCAAGAGAAAACGCTTATGCCCCTTACTCTCACTTCAAAGTAGGAACCGCACTGCTTACAAAAAACGGAAAAGTTTTTACCGGCTGTAATATTGAGAACTCAAGCTTTGGTGCAAGTATGTGTGCAGAACGCGTAGCAGTTTTTAAAGCCGTTAGCGAAGGGGAAAGAGAATTTGAAACAATTGCCTTGGTTACAAATACGGAAGAACCTGCTATGCCGTGCGGAATATGCAGGCAGGTATTGTCGGAATTTGCACCTAACATTAAAATATACGCAGCAAATTTAACCGGTACGGTAAAAGAAACCTCTCTCAAGGAACTCTTACCGTATGCATTTACAAAAGAAGATTTAGGAGGTAAATAAAATGAGAAAAATCATACTCGCAGGAAATTGGAAAATGCACAAACTTATAGAGGATGGCGAAAATCTTGTAAACTGCCTTGAAGAAAAATTCAAGAATTCTCCTTTAGAAATAATTGTTTTTCCGCCATTCACCTCATTGAGCGCAATCTCAAAAACAGCACGGAAAATAAAAATAGGAGCACAGAATATGCACTTTGAAGATGAAGGTGCTTTTACCGGAGAAATTTCCCCTTTGATGTTAAAGGATGCCGGTGCAGAATACGTAATAATAGGGCATTCGGAAAGAAGGAATATATTTGGCGAAACTGACCAACTAATAAATAAAAAGATAAAATCTGCCCTAACACATAATATCAAGGCAGTATTGTGCGTTGGCGAAAAGCTCAATGATAGGCAAAGCGGTAAAACCAAAGAGGTTATCGAAAATGAGCTGTCTAAAGACCTTTCAGGCCTCAACAAGGAGGATATGGAGAACATCATTATTGCATACGAACCTATATGGGCAATTGGAACCGGAGTTTCTGCAAAGCCCGAACAGGCAGAGGAAGTACACAAATTTATCAGAAACCTGCTTGGAAAAATGTTCGGCAAAAGTGTTGGGGAGAACACAACTGTTTTATACGGAGGCAGCGTAAAACCGTCAAACGTTGAATCACTTGCAAAGATGAAAGATATAGATGGTGGCCTCGTAGGCGGAGCGAGCCTAGACTGCGAAAGCTTTTATAAAATTGGGCAAATTCTTTCTGAAATAAAAAAGTTATAATTTTTCATTTATATGGTATAATATAAGAAAACATAGGAGGTGAGCAATATGGCAGGATTTTGGGATAAAGTAAAAAAGGGGGCACAAGAGGCAGGTGAAAAAGCGGCAAAACTTGCAAAGATTGCAAAAATTCAGGCAGAAGTAACAGGATTAGGCTCTTCGCGAAAGGAAAAAATACTTTCTCTTGGTGAAAAAGCTTACAATCTCTATAAAAGTGGAAAGCTCGGCGGCGAAGCACAGGAGGAACTTAAAACATTCATTGCAGCAATAGAAGAAATAGAAAAAAAGGTAGCAGATAAGAAAAAAGAAATCGAAAAAATAAAGGCTGAGATGAACGAAAAGAAAGAAGTAGTAGTAGAAGAAGCAAAAGAAGTTAAAGAAGAGGCTAAAACAGCAACAGAAGAAGAGGTAAGGGAAGTTAAAGAAGAAGCTAAAAAAGAGGAAATTCCCGAAGAAGAACCGGCGAAAGAAACAAATCCCAAAGAAACAGACGAAGAAAAGTAACAGTATAAAAAACGCAAATAAGAATTGCTACGGGAGGCATATGCCTCCCGTTTTATTTAAGAGGCAACCTTTTGAAAACCGTTTTATATTTTAAGAGCTTCATATAGAATGTATTGGAGGCATAGGATGATTATTCAAATATATGCAGTAATTTCAGAAGAAGATGCATATGCTCTTTGCAAGATCGGAGTAGACCATATTGGTATAGTTGCAAGTTGGAACGGAAATAAAGAAAAGGGGATTGTTTCCGTAAGTAACGCAATAAAAATTATAGAAACAATAAAAAACTACGGAAAAATTGCAACAGTAATAGTTGACACAATTAGCCCGAAAGAGGTAAACCGTTATATTGATGCCCTTCATATGGATATACTGCATATATGCCGGACTCTTCCCGAAAGCGAACTAAAAAACTTGAAGGAAATTTTAACGGACAAAGGTATTCAACTTATGTATTCAATACCCATAAAAGGCAGAACAAGCATTAGTGAAGCAGAAAGGGTACAGCAATATGCAGATTTTATAATGCTTGACTCACCTTTTAAAAGTGCGCAGATGGCAGGTTTTATTGGAGCAACGGGTAGAACGCACAACTGGGACATTAGCGCAGAAATAGCAAAATTGGCCTACAAGCCCGTAATTTTAGGCGGAGGCCTATCGCCAGAAAATGTTTTGAAAGCAATTAAAAAGGCCCATCCCGCAGGAGTTGATGCAAAAACTTCCCTTGATTTGCCGAAAGGTTCAGGCAAAAAAGACATTCTTAAAGTAAAAGAATTCGTAAGGAGGGTTCGAGAGTTTGAAAAAGAAGAGCAAACTACTGATAATAGGTGATAATTGTTTCGATATAACAATGAAATGGAATTTTAAGTTTGAAGAAGACAGGAATTTTATACCATCTGAGTATAAAGAAACTGCAGCAGGCACGGGAGTAAATTTTGCTGTGGCACTTTCAAAGTTTTTTGGAGAAGCATATTACTTTACACCCGTTTCGACAGATGGCTTTGGAAAAGAAATAGAAAAATTCCTTGCATCAAACAATGTAAAAATTTTAGCACTGCCCTCCGTAAAAAAAACAGCGTTAATCATAGTAATAATAAATTCTGCAGGAGCCCGAACTACTTTAGCGCTGATGAGAAACACATCCTACGAAGACATAAATGTAAAAGAATTTAAAAACATAGCAAACGATTTCGAGGCAGTCTATATAAGCGGGGGGATATTTACCTCTCAAAAAGTACAAAGAAAAATCTTAAAGATTGCAAAGATTGTAAAAGAGCATAATATGAAATTATTTTTTGACCCACAAATCAGAATAGGGAAAGAAATTCCGGAATTTATGGATACGGCGCTTCAAATTGCAGGAATAAGCAATATTGTCCTTGCAAACAAAGAAGAGTTTGAAATAATGGACCTCTCACAAGACAGATTCCTCGTAGAAAAAAAGGGGAATAGCGGTGCGACTGTTTTTTATAATTCCAAAAAATTTTCAGTAAAAGGCATTAAGGTAAACGTAATGGATACTTCGGGTGCGGGTGATGTTTTCAATGCAGCTTTTTTAACAAAATACCTGAATGGATTCTCAATAATAGAAACACTGAAGTTTGCAAATTATGCCGCTGCCTTATCAGTAACCAAAAAAGGCGCATATGCTCCTGAGCAAGCAGAAGTAGAAAATTTTATCAAACAAAATGGATAAATTCAAACTTGTTTCCGATTTTAAGCCAACAGGAGACCAGCCCAAAGCAATTGAGAAACTTATAGAGGGGATAAAAAAAAGATACAAATTTCAAACACTGCTCGGAGTAACAGGTTCAGGCAAAACATTTACAATGGCAAACGTAATTCAAAATATACAAAGGCCTACGCTCGTTATTTCTCACAACAAAACACTTGCGGCCCAGCTTTATTCTGAATTCAAACATTTCTTTCCGGAAAATGCAGTACGTTATTTTGTAAGTTACTACGATTTTTACAGGCCCGAAGCATACGTCCCTCAATTAGACCTACACATAGACAAAACTGCAGATGTAAATGAAGACATTGCGCGCTTGAGGCATGCTACAGTAAGGGCTTTACTCGAAAGGCGTGATGTAATAGTAGTTGCCTCTGTTTCCTGCATATACGGCTGGGACTCTCCCGAGGAATATAAAGAACAGTTGTTTACAGTAAAAATAGGTGAAAAAATAAGGCGCGGAAACATTGCTTTAGGGCTGGCACGCCTCCAATACGAGAGAAATGACTTTGATTTCAGGCCTGGAAGATTCAGGATAAGAGGGGATATCGTAGACGTCTTTCCAAAGGAATCGGAAACAGCAATCCGAATAGAACTTTTCGGGGATGAAGTTGATAGTGTTATAGAATTCGACCCCTTAACCGGTGAACTCATAAAAAAGTACTCCTCTTTCACGTTCTTCCCTGCCTCACAATTTCTTACGACAGTAGAAAGAATACACAGATATGCAAATGAAATAAGAAAAGAGCTTGCGATACGCATAGAATTTTTTAGGAATAAAGGGAAACTTGTAGAAGCACAACGCCTGGAAGAGCGCACGAATTATGACCTTGAAATGCTTGAGCAAACAGGATATTGCCCTGGGATAGAGAACTACTCAAGATACTTCTCCGGGCGCAAAGCAGGCGAAGAACCGTTTACGTTATTGAATTTTTTCCCAGAGGATTTCCTTATGTTCATAGATGAATCTCATATAAGTGTCCCTCAAATTCGCGCAATGTACCACGGCGACCACCAAAGAAAACTTACGCTTGTAAGATATGGATTTAGATTGCCGTCTGCCCTAGATAACAGACCATTAAGGTTTAACGAGTTTTTAAAGCATATAAATCAATGTATCTTCGTTTCAGCAACTCCTTCAAAATACGAAAAGGAAATAAGTGCTCAGGTGGCAGAACAGATAATTCGCCCTACTGGGCTTATAGACCCTAAAATAGAAGTAAGGGCTACAAAGAATCAAGTCTTTGATTTGATAAAGGAAATAAAAAAACGCATAGAAAAAAACGAACGCGTGCTTGTTACAACACTTACAAAAAAAATGGCTGAAGAACTTGCAATGTTTCTTACGGAACACAATATAAAAGCAAGATACTTGCACTCAGATATTAAAACACTTGAACGCGTTAAAATCCTTAAAGACCTCAGAGAGGGTAAATTTACCTGCCTTGTTGGGGTTAACTTGCTCAGAGAGGGGCTTGACCTGCCTGAAGTATCGCTTGTCGCAATTTTAGATGCGGACAAAGAGGGGTTTCTCCGTTCCGAAGTTTCCCTTATTCAAACTATGGGACGTACCGCAAGAAATGTTTCAGGTAAAGTTATTATGTATGCAGACGAAGTTACTGAATCAATGAAAAATGCAATAAAAGAAACCGCAAGAAGAAGAAAAAAACAGTTAAAATACAATAAAACACACAACATCACGCCAAAAACAATAAGGAAGGCGATTTCAGATCTTATAGATTTACCGTGGAAGAAAGAAGAAGAAATCGAAGAAATCGATTTAAGTAATTTGAACTCCGAGCAATTCAAAGCATTAATATTAGAACTCACAGAAGAAATGCATCTAAAAGCAGATATGTTAGAATTCGAAGAAGCGGCAAAACTCCGCGATAAGATTGATAAGCTAAAGGAACTTTACAAAAGGAGAAGGAAATGAAAAAGAAAATAGGGCTTGCGTTGGGAAGCGGTGGCCCAAGAGGGCTCGCACACATAGGGGTGATAAAAGTATTAAAAGAAAATGGTTTTGATATTGACATTATTGCAGGGTCAAGCATTGGCGCACTTATAGGAGGCGCCTACGCAGCAACACAATCAATAGAGGAAGTAGAAAAAATGGCTTTTTCTATGGATATGAAAAAGGTATTGGGTATCCTATTCGACCCGACAATAAAGTCCGGATTGATAAGAGGAGAAAAAGTTACAAAGTTTATCAAAAAAATGTTTGGAGACCCTGCCATTGAGCATCTGGAAACAACATTTCTTCCTGTTGCAACTGATTTTTCAACAGGCAAGCCGGTAGTGTTTGAAAAAGGCAGCTTTGTTGAAACAGTTCGGGCAAGTATTTCAATCCCGTTTATGTTCCAACCAGTTCTTATCGGTAAAAAAGTATTTGCCGACGGCGGTCTCTCTATGCAAGTTCCTGTAAAGCCTTTAACAGAAAGAAAAGTGGATATTATTATCGCAGTAAACCTCACAGAAAATGCTTATAACAAAAAGGACTTCTCTGTTAACGGGCTTGTTCGCTCTCCGGTAGGCCTTTATAAAATGGCAGTAAATTCAATTGGAATTTTAGAGATAAACCTTGCAAGAATGAACTACAGGGATGCAGACATTACAGTTTCTCCAAACGTGCAAAACGTAGGCTGGGAGAGTTTCTGGAAACCCAAAAATGTGATAAACCGTGGAGAAATTGCTATGCAGAAGAAACTGCCAAAATTAATAAGAATTCTAAATAAAAAATAATATTGCCGTACTGAAGAACCTTACATTTTCTCAGTCACTCTGAGCGTAGCGAAGAGTCTCAGCTACTCCGTCATTCTCGAGGGAGCGCAGCGACCGAAAAATCCTGTCTTTTTATAGTTCTCCTCATTGCTGCGCCAAGATTATTTTTTGGAAACTACCTTAAACTCCACTTTGACAGTTCATCCCATACTTCAAAACGTAGTTTGTAGGTAAATAGCGGGTTTGTTTGATGTGAAAGTGCTTGATTTTTCTTATTCATAGATACACGTATTTAGGATACATACTTGAC
>JALTHX010000029.1:0-5225 GCA_027076005.1 Caldisericaceae bacterium | reverse complement strand
GCCGTTTTTCATTGCAATTACTCTATCCGCTACATTCAGTGCTTCACTCATATCATGAGTTACCAGTATAAGAGTCCTCCCTTTTTTATTCTCATTTCTGAGATAATGCATTAGGGATGTTTTAGCAGCAAAATCTAATCCCGAAGTAGGTTCATCTAAAACAATCATTTCAGGGTTTGAGGCAATGATACTGGCGATTGCAACGCGCCTTTTTTCTCCTCCACTCAAGTTAAACGGAGAACGTTTACCTGTACTTTCCGGATCAAAGCCCATATTGCTTAAAGCTAAATATACCGTTTTTTTAAGCTCTTCCCCCTTAAAGCCAAAATTACGCGGGCCAAAAGCAACTTCCTCAAATACAGTTTCGGCAAAGAATTGTTCTTCCGGATATTGAAACACCAGGCCTATTGACTTTCTTACACGTTTCAAATCAGTACTTTTTAAGCTTACGTCTATTCCGTTAAAAAATACACTCCCTGAGTCAGGCTTAATCAATCCGTTAAAAAGCTGAATAAGTGTGGATTTACCAGAACCAACTTTTCCAACAATTGCAACTTTTTCGCCTCTACTTATTTTTAAAGAAACGTTTTTAACCGCAGCTTTCTGAAAAATGGTACCTACATCATAAGTTACTGAAACATTTTTTAATTCTAACATATCTTTTTAAAAATTTCTTCCTCGGAAACTATTATCTTGTCAAGTATACCAAACTGTTTCAGTTTGAAAGAGATATAAACAGGAAGAGGGACAGAAACACCAATAGAATTTAAAAATTGCTCATCCACAAGAACCTTCTCAGGTATCCCTTTTCTGACTATCTTACCTTTTAAAAGAAGAAGTACTTTATCTGCAAGAAGTGCTTCCTCTGTTATATGCGTAATATATAAAACACCAATGTTGTTTTCTTTTGCAAACGAGTAAACAAAGCTCAAAATCTGTTTCCTTGCCACAGGATCGAGTAAGGCAGTAATCTCATCAAGTACTAAATAGTCAGGATGCATCACAAGTACAGCAGCTATTGCAGCCTTTTGCTTTTCTCCCCCAGATAGCATAGATGGGGATGAATGTAAATATTGCGCAATTCCTAAAGTTTCTGTTGCTTGTTCTATACGTTTTTTAGCTTCATCTCTGGAAATTGCCATATTTTCAAGCCCGAAAGCTATGTCTTCTTCAACGGTAGCGCCCACAAATTGGTCATCTGGATTTTGAAAAACTAGTCCCACCCTGGATTTGAGTATTGAAGAGTATTCCCGAGAATTCAGGTTATCTACTAAAACGCTACCTTTTTGAGGTAAGAAAAGCCCGTCAGTTAAACGGGCTATCGTTGATTTTCCTGAGCCGTTGCTACCTATTAAGGCAACGAACTCACCTTTTTCAATTGTAAAGTTTAGATTCTCAACTGCCCAATCGTATTTATCGTAAGCAAAGTATACGTCAGTAAAACGAATCATTCCTTAACAAATTCTAATATAACAATCCTTGCCCCATCTCCCCTACGTTGACCAAGTTTGAGAATTCTTGTATAACCGCCTTTTCTTTCTGCATAATCGTTTTTTGCCATTTCAAACAGTTTTTGTACAGCATCTTTTGTGAAAAGATAAGAAAAAGCCTTTTTCCTACTATTTAAATTGTCCTCTTTTGCCGTTGTTATAAGTTTTTCAACAATTTTTCTAACTTCCTTTGCTTTCGCTTCAGTCGTCTTTATACGCCCACTTGTGATAAGGGAAGTAGAAAGATTTCTTAAAACACTCCTCCTATATCCACTGTACATTCCTAATTTTCTCTGTCCTATCTTATGGTACATATTAACCTCCTATTCCTTTAACTTCAAACTGAGCTTTTCTAATGATTCTTTTACTTTTTTAAGAGAGGTCTCCCCAAAATGCTTGAGTTTTAACAAATCAGCTTCGCTCTGCTCAAGCAAATCACCAACCGTGTTTATATTGTTATTTTTCAAAGCATTCAAAGCACGTCTATCAACCTCAAGTTTCTCTATTTCCATCCCTTTAAACTCGTTCGAAACAGAATCCTCTTCACTGACATCGGAAGATAACAATTCTCTGAAACGCGTAAGATAATTAATTCCTATGCCTACTGCCTCAGTAATTGCCTCATATGGAGTTTTATTCCCCTTAGTAAGAACACCAACAATTAATTTATCAAAGTTTACGGATTCCTCGAAACGCATCGGTTCCACATGAAAGTTAACTTTAAGCACGGGCGAGAAATATGCATCTATCGGGATAACAAGCTGAGAGAAGTGCTCTTCTTCAGCTATATCTTCTTCCAATTTATAACCTTCGCCGCGTTTTAGGTAAATTTCTCCACTAAGGTGAGCCTTTAAGGATGAAACAGTAGCAATATGTAAATCCGGGTTTAATATTTCAACCTCGCTACTGTGTTTCAGGTCTGAAGCTTTAAGCTCCTTTTCTCCCTTTACATCAAATGCAAGCTTTGCCTCGTCTGTCCCGTTCATCGCAACAACAAGTTTTTTTACATTTAGAATAATTTCCTCCACATCTTCCACAACTCCGTCAATTGTAGAGAATTCATGAACAACTCCGTCAATTGTAATACCGATAGGGGCAACTCCCTCAATAGAAGCAAGAAGAATACGCCTCAAAGCAGTTCCCAGAGTAAGCCCGTATCCACTTTCAAGGGGCCCGAAACTGTATTCTCCGTAATTGCCCTCTTCCTTTTCGACTGCAAATTTTATTGCGTCAAGTTTCCACATTTATATCACTTCCTACTTAGAGTAAAGCTCAACAATAAGTGTCGGGTTAATTCCAAGGGAAAGTTCAGGGATGTTCGGAATTTGCTTAACCATGCCACGGAAAGACTCAGCATTCACTTCAAGCCAGGAAGGGACTGCTGGCGTGGATTCAATTGTTTCCTTTATCAAAGGAATTTGCCTGCTGCCTTCCTTAACCTCGATTACATCATTTTCTTTAACGATGTAAGAAGGAATATTTACCTTATGGCCATTTACCGTAAAATGTCCGTGTAAAACAAGTTGCCTGGCCGCCCTCCGATTAGGTGCAAATCCCATACGGAAAACAGTATTGTCAATCCTTCTCTCCAAAAGTTCAAGAAGTTTATCACCTGTTGGTATTTCTTTCTGGCGTGAAGCTTTCTCAAAATATTTCCTGAACTGCCTTTCAAGAACACCATACATTTTCCTAACTCTCTGTTTCTCCTGCAAATGAATTTTATAATCCGATGGTTTATTGTAATGTAAAGTAACCTGCTTTTGCCCTGGTAATCCTTTTCCACGCTCTAACGGACATTTCTTTGTATAGCATCTATCGCCTTTCAGGAAAAGCTTTTTACCATAAGCACGGCAAACTCTACATAAAGGATCTGTATATCTTGCCACTTCCAACCTCCTTTATACTCTTCTTAATTTTCTTGGCCTGCAGCCATTGTGCGGAATTGGAGTAATATCTTTTATCTCTTCAATTTCTAACCCTGCCGACTGCAAAGCTCTAATAGCAACTTCTCTGCCTGAACCGCCGCCTTTTACAAGCACGGAAACTCTCTTAGCGCCCAAATTAAGTGCCTGTTCAGCCGCTTTCTGTGCGGTTAACTGCGCAGCAAAGGGAGTGCCTTTCTTTGAACCCTTAAAACCGGCTGCACCCGAAGAAGACCAAGTAGCAACATTTCCCTGCTCGTCTGTCACAGTTACGATCGTATTGTTAAAGGTAGAATGAATATAAATTTTTGCTTTACCTACTATTTTATGCGCTCTTTTCTTAGAGCCTTTTCTTTTTTTAGCCATTATTCCTCCTTACCCTACAAAGCCTTTTTCTTAGAGCCAACAGTTTTCTTAGGTCCCTTACGGATTCTTGCGTTTGTCCTTGTACGCTGTCCTCTTACGGGAAGGCCTCTCTTATGCCTTATGCCTCTGTAACAATTGATCTCCATAAGCTTTTTAATATTCTGGGCAACTTGTTTCCTCAAATCACCTTCCACAATATAATCTTTTTTAATCACACCTTCAATTGCTTTAATTTCTTCTATAGTCAAATCTTTTACCTTTTTAAGAGGTATGTTTGCTTTAGTTACTACATCTTTCGAATTGTGCTTACCTATACCATATATATAAGTAAGTGCAATATCGATTCTTTTATCCTTCGGTAAATCTATACCGCTAATTCTTGCCACTTTCCAACCTCCTACTTTTGTCTTTGCTTATGCTTCGGATTTTCGCAAATAACCATTAATTTTCCTCTTCTTCTTACAATTTTACATTTTGGACACATCTTTTTAACCGATGATCTAACCTTCATTTTTATACACTCCTTTCATTTTATAGTCTATAAACAATGCGTGCAGCAGACAAATCATACGGGGTAAACTCAAGCCTTACTCTATCACCAGGAAGAATTCTTATAAAATGAAGCCTCATCTTCCCGCTAATGTGAGCAAGTACAATTTTGCCATTAGCAAGTTTTACCCGGAACATCGTACCCGGTAAAGTTTCCACTACAACGCCTTCAGTTTCAATCACTTGTTTTTTGCTCATAATATCGCCCTTTACCTTGTAAGGATGTTTGGCCCATTTTTTGTAATAGCAATTGTGTGTTCAAAATGAGCTGCGTTGGAATGGTCTACCGTTATGGCAGTCCACCCGTCCTTCGCCGTATATAACTTATATCCTCCTGCACAAACCATTGGTTCAATGGCAATACACATACCTTCTTTTAGTATAAGCCCTGCTCCACTTTTACCATAATTAGGCACCGCCGGCTCCTCGTGAAGATGCCTGCCAATACCGTGACCTGTATATTCCCTTACTACAGAAAAACCATTTTTTTCAATGTAGTTTTGTACAGCACTGGAAATATCTCCGACCCGGTTACCAACAACAGCTTGTTCAATGCCGGTGTAAAGTGCTTCTTTAGTAGCCTCAACAAGCTTCTCATCCTCAGCATTTCTGCTTTTACCTACAACTACGGTAATGGCAGAATCAGAATACCATCCGTCAAGTAACACACAGGAATCAAAAGAAACAACATCACCATCTTTCAGCTTCCTGTTGCCTGGTATTCCATGCACTACCTCATCATTTACAGAGATACACATAGTGCCCGGAAAGCCTTCATACCCCTTACAGGCAGGAATTGCACCCTGTTTCCTTATAAAATTTTCTGCTATTTCATCAAGCTTTTTTGTAGTAATACCCGGTTTTGCATTATCACGCATAAGTTCCAAAGCTTGACGTA
>JALTHX010000028.1:0-5229 GCA_027076005.1 Caldisericaceae bacterium | reverse complement strand
TTTAACCCTATTTCAAAAAGGTTTATAAGTTTCTTATTTACATTAGTACTTTTCTCTACAGTGAGAAATTTTTTAACCATTTCTTAATGTCCGTAAGCGCATCCTCAACAGACGTATTTATTGCAAGTGCCGCTTCACTAAAAATAGGTGCCTTTGGATCTTTATTCACAGCAATAATATATTTTGCATTTACGCCCGAAAGGTGCTGAATTGCTCCTGAAACTCCAAAAGCAATATATATATCCGGATGAACGTTTATACCGGAATCGCCAATCATACGAAAGTTAGGTAGTATTCCCATATCCGCAACAGGCCTCGTACACCCGATTTCGGCCTTAATTCTATTTGCAAATGCCTTTATGTCCGGAATTAGATTCACGTTTACGCCCCTGCCAATGCCGACAATAATTCGTGCTGCCCTTAAAGGATTCTCATTTCCTTTATGAATCTTAACAAGAGTTAGTTTTTCTTCATTCTCACCAATAAATATTTTCTTAGGAACCATATTGTGTTCGGAAATATTAATTTTCTCTTCCCCCTTCAAAATAATGAGATAAGGCAAAGTAAGAGAGCTTACCTCAGCAGATAAATTTTCCCAGCCTGGAACACGCCCTACAATTTTCCCATATTTCCGATAAAGTTCGTTACTATGAGAAATAATCCCCAGATTCTTTCTACCACCAAAAACCGATGCAGCTTCCCTAACAAGCGTCTCATCACTAAAAATTACAAGGTCCGGATTAATATTATCCACTACCTTCTCCACAAATAGGGACCCTGCCGTGGAACTTTCTATGATTTTATCCGGAATAAAATTTGCATTCTCCTCGTTAGAATCGAAAGAAGCAATGAAAAAATCGCTGGATAGTTTCTCTGCAGTTTTTACAATGCCATTATATTTGTTTATAAAACACACCGTTTTCATAACACGCCTGCCTTTGAGAGAAACTCAACAACTTCTTTACCTGCATTCTCCTTTACAAGGTTTGAGTTTGCCTCTATCTCGTTCTGCACAAGAGAAAGTACCGTAGTTTTAGAACCACTCAACCCACACCTGTCTACATCCGCTCCAAGTTCGTTGTTTGTATATGTTTCTACCTCTTTATCTTCACTTTTAAGCAATGCAAACAAATCAGTTGTAACACCGTTATTTGCCCTGCTTTCCACTGAAAGCACCGCAGGAAATTTAACACTAAATTCTTCTACATTGAGCTCCGTAAGTCTGCTCACAATATTGCCTTGTATCTTCACTACATGGCTTAGATACGGAATGCCGAGCATTGCGGCAAGCTCTCCGCCAAGCTGGCCGGTAGAACCATCCAGGGAGTAATCCCCTTGAAATATCACGTCAAAATCTTTTACAAACTTTCTTATACCTGCAGAAAGCACATAAGCAGTAGCAAGAGTATCAGCCCCTCCAAAGATCCTGTCGGAAAGAAGGATAACTCTATCAAAACCGTACTTAAACAACTCCTTTAAAACTTCCCCTTTATCCGGTGGTGCCATAGAAACAGCCGTAAGCGTTCCACCCGTTTTGACCCTGAGTTTTCTTGCCTCCTCGGAAGCAATAAGGTCAAGGGGATTTAAAATAGTTTTTACACCGCTTCTTTCTATTCTTTTTGTTTCCCTGTCAAATTTTAACGTTTCAGGTACAGCTTTTACCGTAACAACAATATTCATATCTCCTCCTTATCTACCCTTTTAAATATGACTTTCAACGCAAAAGATATAATATTCCCCATACGTACAATACGGGCTGGTTGAATAATCATCCTATACAGCCACTCTAATCCTACTTTCTGTACAAAAGCAGGCGCACGTTTTATTCTACCGCTCCACACGTCAAAAGAACCACCTACTCCGATAGTAAAAGGCACATTCAAATCCCTGTGGGCAAAAATCCATTTTTCTTGTTTTCCACCTCCCATTCCAACGAACAGAATGTCAGGCTTTTTTTCTTTTATTTCTTTAATTATTGCAGATTCTTCCTTTTTATCAAAATACCCGGAGTGCCACCCAGAAATTTTAAGATTAGGAAAACTATCTCTTATCTGTGTAAGAGCTTGTTTTAACGCAATATCTTTTGCACCAAGAAAATACACACTATAACCTTTTTGCCCGGCAAGTTTTAATAAGCTCCATCCAAATTCTATGCCCGGTATACGATATACAATACGTTCCTTAAACTTGCGGGCTCCCCAAACGATACCTATTCCATCAGGTATTACAAGGTCTGCCTGTTTTAAAATACCGAGAAATTTTTCATCTATAAATGCTTTAGATGCCATTTCTCCATTTAATGTAACAACAAGGTGAAACTTACCGGAACTTATAAAATTCTCTGCTATTTTCAAATTTTCCATAAGAGGCCTATTCGATATTTTTATACCAAAAAAACTTACTTCCGACTTGATTTGCCGTGGACGTTTCATAACAAGAAATACAAATTTTGGAAGCGAAAGAACACGAGGTAAGCGTTTTGGGTCAAGCAAAAACCTATAAAGCCATTCTAACCCTAATTTTTGTACAAGATAAGGAGCACGCTTAAACTCACCTGCAAGCACATTAAAACTCCCGCCAACACCCATTGCAAACTTTATATTTAGTTTATTCAGATTTCTGTAAATAAATTTTTCTTGTTTCGGGCTGCCCATTCCAACAAACAGAATGTCGACATTGCTACTTCTTATTTTATCTACAACCTTTGCCTCGTCTTGAAAATAACCGTTTTGAAATCCTACAACATTTAAATAAGGGTGCTTTTCAGCAAGGCTATGCACTGCTTTTTGAATAGTACTTTCTTTTGAACCAAGTAAAAATACGCTGTATTTTTTTCTCTCTGCAAGGAGCAGGACATCCAGAAACAAATCAATTCCGGGTATTCGCTCTTTAAAACGCTCACCGTAGAATATCCTCGAAGACCATATTACTCCAATACCGTCCACAAAATTCAAGTCGCTGCTTTGTATGATATGCTGCAATTCA
The DNA here is from genome assembly GCA_027076005.1 of Caldisericaceae bacterium. Taxonomy (GTDB): domain Bacteria; phylum Caldisericota; class Caldisericia; order Caldisericales; family Caldisericaceae; genus S016-85. The sequence goes on along the minus strand of JALTHX010000028.1, from coordinate 2,244 downwards.
TCATCCCTGCATGCTTTCATAATCTTTTCAGGGTTTATAGCTACCGCAAAACGCGGTTTATTTCCTGATAAAAAAGTATCAATCTTGCGAGTAGCCTCATCTTCCGTAAGATTATCAACAGGTACATCCGCAATATAAATCCTCATACAGTTAAATAAATAAGCCCCTTCTTCAACGCAAAATCCTTATTTAAAATTCTTCTTGCATCAAACAATATTGCATTTTTTCTGACAAGAGCCGTAGCCCTATTTAAATCAAAATTAATATTGTTTTGCTTTATGGGAACAATCACTACATCAGCATTATTTAACGCTTCATCAAGCGAGGAAACTTTCAACGGGAAATTGCCTTTTACGTTCGGGTCAAACCACTTAACATTACCACCCTTCTGCAGAATTATATCCTTTAGTCTCATCGCGGGGCTTTCAGAAATATCCGATGAATTATCCTTCATTGCAACCCCTATAATCGAAAAATTGGCATTTTCAACAGATTTTCCTGTTTCTTTCAGCTTTTCTTCAATAATATTCATAACGTCAAGTGGACGAGAATCGTTTATTTCACGAGCCGTATGAAGAAGGTTCATCGGAAGTTTCATTTCATCTGTTTTATCAAAAATATACAATGAAGAGTAAGGAATACAATGCCCTCCGACACCTATCCCCGGGGTGAGCAGATTTACCCTTTTATGCGTATTTGCAACAGCAATTACTTCAAGCGTATCGACTCCTACTTTTTCAGTGAGTGTTGCAATTTCGTTAGATAGAGCAATATTTACATCACGCGAGCTATTTTCTATAAGCTTAGAAATCTCTACAACTTCAGGGGAAGAGGTAAGAAAAATTTTCTCTTTGTTAATTATAGAAAGCAAATTCTCAGCTTTTTCTTTACTCTTCTCGTCCATTCCACCCACTGCAACAGGCATTGTTTGGAATTCTTCGAATGCACGCCCTTCAGCAATGCGCTCAGAAGAATAGGCAAGAAAAAAGTCCTGACAACAAACGAGTTTGCTCTCTTTCTCCAAAATAGGTTTTACTACATTTCTCGTAGTACCGGGCGGGACAGTTGAGCGGATAAGCACGAGGTCTCCTTTCTTAAGATATTTTCCTATTGTGTGGATTGCATTTGAAAAAATCTCTTTTTTTAGAAGTCCGTTTTCTATTGGAATTCCAACAGTCACAATAATATTTTTAGCTTTCCCCATCGCTTCTTGCGCAGAGGTAGTTGGAACAAATAAACCCTTTGTAATATTTTCTTGCAAGATTTGCTGAATTGTTTGCCCTTTATAATTTTCAAGTATATGAGTGTTAAAATTATTTAGCTTTTTTACGTATTCCTTATCTACATCAACTCCATAAACACGAACGCCAAACATTGCATACGTCAGCGAAAGCGGAAGGCCCACGAAGCCCAAACCGAATACAGCAATACTTTCCATTAGAAACCTCCTAAGAAAAAATTTTCACACAAATAATTTTAACCGCATTTCCAAAATATAAAAATGGCGGAGAGAGTGGGATTCGAACCCACGGCAGGCTTTCGGCCCGCACACGCTCTCCAGGCGTGCACCTTCAACCGCTCGGTCATCTCTCCGCAAAAAAGTCCAAATGAATGATAACAAATTTCCCGAAAAAATCAAGGCTAAACAAGCAAAAGCGCCACATTACCTCACATGCATAAGTTCAGAAACATATGAGACTCTTGTAAATGTGATATACTGGACAAAAGAATAAATGAAAGCTATACACATATACAGGAGGTTAAAGAAAATGTTTAATGATGATTACCGGTATGTATATGAAAGAAAAAGCATAAAAGTAAACAGTATTAGCAAAACAAACAAGATGTTAAAAGGAAAAGTATTGCCTCTATCTGATAGTACAGCAGTACACCTAAGAAGTGCATCATTGTTCTTTATGAGCAAAACTGCACAGTTTAGATTAAAAGTAATAGCGTTCTCTAATAAATACAGTGTCAAAGAAGCATCAGATGCATTCAATGTATTAAGGGCTACTATATACAGATGGAAGAAGTTGTTAAAAGATTCAAACGGTAAACTAAACAGCCTCATCCCTAAATCAAGAAGGCCTAAGCGATTGAGAAAGACGACAGTAGATCCAGAGATTGTATCATTCATAAGAAAGATGAGAGAAGAGCATCCAAGGATAGGAAAAGAGAAGATAAAGCCACTGCTTGATAGATACTGTAAGAATAGGAACATAAGAACAGTTTCTATTTCAACAA
>JALTHX010000027.1:0-14925 GCA_027076005.1 Caldisericaceae bacterium | reverse complement strand
GATAAACTAAAATCTCTATCTTCAAATATTCCAAATAATACTCCTATGAAAAAGAATGATTTCGTATATAATTTTAGTGAGGCAACTAAATGATATTTCGTATAGAAAATTAAATGAGGCAACACGGCCACTGATTTTATCTAAAATAGCAACAGTAAATACGACTAACTCCAATTTATTGCAAGCAATATCAAAAATCATACCGGCCCAAAGTAATAATTATCATAATAAATTTAGAGGCAATATAATCTTTAGTTGAATAGAGCTGCTTGCAAATTTCCTTTTCTAATAGTATAATACAAAAAGGAAATCCTAAGGGGGGTAATATGAAAAAGAAACTAGTAGTATTTGCGATAGCAATTGTGATGGCAGTTGTAGTATTTTCAGGTTGTGGAGGAGGGTCGAATAACGGAGGCTCAAGCATTGCACCTACCACAGCACATCTTACGGTAACCGTAAAAAGTAGCGATGGACAGGTCATAGAAGGCGCTGAAGTAAATGTGGGAGAAAATAGTAATATGACTGATGCTAACGGAAAAACCATATTTGATACACTTACGCCAGGAGATTATCAGATTGAGGCCTCAAAAGACGGATATGATTCCGCAAGTCAAAATGTTTCACTTAAAGCAGGGGATCAGTCTTCCGCTACACTAACGTTAAAGAAAAAAGAAAGCGTAAATGACACAATCAAGAGCACTTCTAAGCTGAAAAGCTACAAGGGTGTAATAGAAATGAAGTCAAGCAACGGAGAAAGCGGAAAAATTGTTGTAATTCAAGATGACTTCGGTAAAGAACAACATGTCACTATGTATGGTAATGACAACAAAGTGCAATTTGAACTCTACGTGGCAGGTGGGAAGGCAAAAATGAGAAGCGGAAGCAATGAATGGATGGATCTTCCTGAGAGCAGTGTGCAGGCAATGACAAAAAGCACTCTTGGCTTCGCAGAAACAATGATGAACAACACGATAGAAGATTTTAACAAAACAATTACGGGAAAAGACGTAAAATATTCCGTAAAAAGAGTTGGTTCTGAAACAGTAAACGGATACCCTGCTTACAAATACCACATATTTGCAAAAGGGAAAGATGAAGGTAACGAAGGAGTTTTGAATTCTGACATTTGGATAATTAATAGAGGAAAATATAAAGACTATACGACAAGAGTTGTTATGAATGCCAAAGATAATAAAGGGGAAGGCACATTTACTATAAACCTTACCGATATAGGCAAGGATATGCACATTTCCTTGCCATAAATGTTTTTCATTTTTTCTCCTTTAAGCCCATACATTATGTACAGGCTTTTTAGGTAACACATCGTTAGCACTTACTCTATAGAAAATTTTTGCACGTTGGCTTATTTTGCTATGCTGTTTAACTCCTGGGTTTTTGTGCAATCCATATCTCTTCCGTTTCTTTTATAATCTCAATTAAATTTCTAAGGAGCAGTTTTTGTTCAGCCGTGTTGTAGCCAGCAAGTCCGGAATTTTAGGTAATTTCAACTTTACCAAATTAGATACCTCAGTTCTTTCTAAATAAGTTTTATCAAATTCAAAACACAATTTCGTTTTAGTCATATACAAAAAAACAAATAATTTGTAAAACGAATAGTCCGGATTATAATATAAAAAGAGAGGAGGCAAAAATGACTGAGATAGTAAAAATAGGCATTATCATTTGCGACCGCTATCGAAATTGTGCTGGTGGAAAGTGCTTCAGAGCGCTAAAAAGCAAAGAGGGTGCATTCGAACGTTATAAAGGTAAAAAGGTAGAAGTTGTTGGATACACAACATGTGGAGGGTGTCCGGGTGGCAACATAGAATACGCCCCCGAAGAAATGAAGAAAAACGGTGCAACGGTAATTCACTTTGCAACAGGGATGGTAGTGGGATATCCGCCCTGCCCGTATATAAATTATTTTAAAAAATATATAGAAGAGAAATTTGGAATGGAAGTTGTTGTTGGAACTCACCCCATACCTGAAAAATATTACAAGGTCCATAAAAAATTAGGCACATGGAAATCATCAGAATGGAAAGAACTGGTAAAACCTACGCTTTCTAAGAAAAAAATACGGCTCCTTTACGACTGACCAGATTAACGAGGAATTCTACTCAGCTTACCTGTATCTCTCAATGTCTGCGTACTTTAGCAAAGTTGGGCTTAAGGGATTTGCAAATTGGATGATGGTTCAATACAAGGAAGAAGTTGACCATGGGATGGAGATGTATAACTATATTATTTCGCGTGGTGAAGACGTGAAACTTCAAGTGATAAAAGAGCCCCCTAATACATGGGAGTCCCCGCTAAATGCTCTTGAAGAAACACTAAAACACGAGCAGCATATCACCGAGCGGATAAATTACCTTGTGGATACCGCAGAAGAAGTTAAGGATAGAGCAACGTATAACTTCTTACAGTGGTTTATAGACGAGCAAGCGGAGGAAGAAGAAAATGACAGGGAAATTATAGACAAGTTAAAACTGATAGAAGGAAGCAAAAACGGATTATTTATGCTTGACAAAGAGCTTGGCGCACGTATATACACCCCTCTTATAAATAAGGAGGCGTAAATGTCCGTAAGAAAACTTACAGAAAATGTTTATACAGTGGGTGCCATAGATTGGGACAGGACAGTATTTGATAATTTAATACCGCTGCCTGACGGAACAAGCTATAATTCATATATTATTTTTGGCAGTGAAAAAACAGCACTTATAGATACGGTAGAGCCTGAGAAGAAAAATGAACTTCTAAATAATCTCAAAATGCTCGGCGTTAAGAAAATAGACTATATCATTGCAAACCATGCAGAGCAGGACCATTCCGGCAGCATTCCTGACGTGCTGAAGTTATTCCCCGGTGCAAAGGTTGTGACAAACACCAAATGCAAATCTTTCCTCAAAGAATTTCTTTTGTTAAAAGATGAAAACTTCATTGAGGTAAAAGACAAGGAAGAGCTCTCTCTCGGTGGGAGAAAAACCTTAAAATTCATTTTCACACCCTGGGTGCACTGGCCCGAAACAATGTCCACATATCTTGTAGAAGATAAAATTCTTTTCTCTTGTGATTTCTTCGGCTCGCACAGGGCAGCAAGCCACCTGTTCGTAGAAAATGAGCATAGAGTAGTGGTAGATGCGAAAAGATACTATGCGGAAATAATGATGCCATTCAGGGTACAAATAAGAAAAAATATGGAGAAGCTGAAAAAGTATAAAATAAAATATATTGCCCCGAGTCACGGCCCTGTTTACCAAAATCCGAAAATTATTTTAGATGCTTATGAGGGTTGGATATCGGAAAAAGTAGAAGAAAAAGTACTTATCCCTTATATTTCAATGCACGGAAGCACGAAAAGAATAGTGGAGTATTTAACAGATAAATTTATAGAAAATGACATTGAGGTAATCCCTATAAATTTAGCTACTGCTGATATCGGGCAAATTGCAATGGAACTCGTTGACGCAGCAGGAGTAATTTTTGCAACACCTTATGTACTTGCAGGGGCACATCCTGCGGTAGTTTCTACCGCATACTTTGCAAATGCATTAAGACCAAAAACAAAGGTTGTGTCGGTTGTTGCATCATATGGATGGGGCGGTTTGGGAGTGAAACAGATTCAGGAAATGCTCCCGAATATTAAGGCAGAACTCGTAGAACCAATTCTTATAAAAGGTTACCCAAAAGAAGGGGATTTCGACAAACTCAATGAATTTTCAAAAACTTTTTCAAATAAAATTAAGCAAGGAGGTTCAGTATGACAAAGAAGTTAGAGATTTACAAATGCGAAATTTGTGGAAACATTGTGGAAGTAATGCACACAGGTGCAGGGCAGCTTGTCTGCTGTGGTCAGCCAATGATACTACTTGATGAAAAAACAGCAGACTCGTCCACAGAAAAGCATGTACCATTTATCAAACGAGATGGCAATGCCTATGTTGTAAAAGTTGGAGAGAACACGCCCCACCCTATGGAAGAAAAGCATCACATCGAGTGGATTGAACTTGTCGTAGACGGGACTATTTACAGAAAAGATTTAAATCCCGGCAACAAACCGGAAGCAACCTTTGAAGCTCCAGAGGGAAAAGAAGTTTTTGCAAGAGAACACTGCAACTTGCACGGACTTTGGAAAGGTACATTAAAATAAAATTATTTCACATAGGAGGTGAACAATATGTTAATGGTGGGTAAAGAAGTACCCGATTTTGAAACAGAGACTTTCTTCCCTGAAGAAGGAGCTTCGGATAAAATTAAGCTTTCTGATTACAGAGGAAAATGAGTAGTATTATGTTTTTATTCCGGCGATTTCACGTTTGTCTGCCCAACGGAAATCAATGCAATGGCAAGAACTTACGATGAACTGAAAAAGATGGGAGTGGAGGTAATTTCAATGAGCACGGATAGTGTATTCTCACACAAAGTGTGGCACGGAACATCCGAACTTATTAAACCTGTTAAATTTGCAATGGGTGCTGACCCAACAGGCAAAGTTTCCAGCCTTTATGAAGTTTACGATGAAGAAAGCGGGACCGCAGTTAAGGGAAGGTTTGTAATCGACCCCGATGGAATTTTAAGAGCAGTGGAAGTGGTTTATCCAAATGTAGGAAGAAATATTAAAGAACTGGTAAGGCAAATTAAGGCATTCCAGTTCGTAAGAGAACATCCTGACCAAGTGACTCCTGCAGGGTGGGAACTAGGTAAAAAAACATTCGCACCTGATATGAAAATTGCCGGAAAAGTCTACACTGTTTGGAAACCGGGAGAATAATTATGCCTTGCCTGGAGCCAAATAAAAATCTAACAGAGGAAGCTAAAAAAGTGCTTAAAGCGCTTGGCAAATTAAAAAGTGCAACTAAGCAAGAAATAGCAGAAGCAACAGGGCTTGACACACCTCTCGTATCAAGAAAACTTAGGGAACTTGCAGGAAAAAGTGCTGTAATAGAAAAAGAGAACAAATTCGAAATTACAAAAGAGGGCATAGAGGCAGCTAAAAAGATTTAATGCAACTATAAATTATCTGTTAAAGCACGGCAATTTACATTGCCGTGCTTTTTCTTGCTGCTTGTATTTAAAATTAAAATGGTTATAATTATCTAATAAAATTTATAAATATGATAAGGAGAGTTGCAATGGACTACAACAAACCGATTGAAATTGTGGAAAATATATATTGGGTTGGAGCAAATGAAAAAGATGCGTTTTTTAGAACAAATTCCTACCTGATAAAGGGAGAAAATGAGTCTGTCTTGATAGATCCCGGCTCTATTTCCCAATTTGAAAAAATAAAAGAAAAGGTACTGTCAATTGTTCCAAAGGACCAGATAAAATATATGATTGCATCTCATCAGGACCCAGATGTATGTTCGGCAATTGTTCCGTTTACTCAAGACGGATTTAAATTTAAAACAGTTGCACACAGTAGGGTTTCAGCATTACTCATCTTTTACGACAGAAACCTTGATTTATACAATATAGATGAACACAATTTTATGCTTGAGTGGGACAACGGAAAGAAGCTTGAGTTTATATTTACGCCCTATTTCCATTCACCAGGTGCATTTGCCACATACCATCCTGAGAAAAAGATTCTTTTCACATCGGATATATTTGGTGCATTCCAGAAAGATTGGAAACTGTTTGCAAATGAAAAATACATAGAAGCAATGAAGTCCTTTAATAAACTCTACGCGCCATCAAAAGAAATTGTACAGTACTCCATTGAAAAATTTAGAAATAAAGATGTCGATATTGTTGCGCCCCAGCATGGCTCAGTAATTAAGAAAGAATATATTGAAATGATGTACTCGGCACTTGAAAATATGAAAGCAGGAATGTTCCTTGAAAATGGAGAAATCAACGTATTAAAAATGGAATCGACTAATGAAATCTCGCCGGAAACATCTAAAGACATTTTAAATATTATAAAAAAAAGAGCGGCAACTGTGCTTGGAGAGGATAATCTTAATGAAATAATAGATAAAGTCCTTGCAAACAACACTGAATCACTTAGCTATGATAAGCTTTTGAAAACAATAGAAGCGATTAAGGCTCAGAATACCCTTGCTATTGCAGTAGTAAAGGTACCTCTTGTAAATTATGTGATGGACAATCCGGATAAATTTAAGGGCAAAGTCCCAAACCTTGTAAAAGAAATAATTTATATGTGATTTATGGAAAATATAGAGACAATTTTTAAAGAAAAACATCTAAACCTTACAAAACCACGTATTGAGATATATAAATTTATTAAAGCGCATCCCATTCATCCGACAGCTGAAACCGTGTATAGGGCAGTGCAAAAAAAACTTCCGAATATAAGTTTTGCAACAGTTTACAATGTACTAAACAAGTTTATAGAACTGGGGTTGGTAAAAGAATTTAACATAGGAAAAGAAACGCGTTTTGACGGAAATACAGTGCCTCATATACATTTCGTTTGTCTAAAATGCGGAAAGGTGGAAGATGCGGACTTCAGTGGATATGATAAGATATCTGAAGCTGCTCAAAAAAGAGGGTGGGACGTAAAGGAATTTTCCTTATTCATCTATGGCATCTGCCCTCAATGCAAAAAAAGCTCAAATCATTAATAGAAAAAGCCCGCTTCTTGCAAGCGGACCTTTAAAAAATTAATAAGCTTATATAGATTTATTCTAAAACAACTGCTGTTCCACTTATACTGACCATTAACATGCTCCCCTTAGAACCAACGGTTTCGTAGTCAAGGTCTATGCCCACTACCGCATTTGCTCCCATTTTCTCTGCACGACTTTGCATTTCATTCAGAGCTATTTCTTTGGCCTTTATAAGCTCTTCCTCATATGCACTTGCCCTGCCTCCGAAGAAGTCAGCAAGCCCTGCGGTAAAATCTTTTAGAAAATTTGCGCCCATAATCGTTTCACCGGTAACAATACCTAAGTATTGCACAATTTTCTTCCCTTCCACGCTGGGCGTAGTAGTTACAATCATTTCTATCCTTCCTTTTTATACGGCAAGCCGTCTGCCGCCGGCGGAATTGCACGGCCAACAACACCAATTAATGCACCGATTGTTAAGAGATAAGGAAGCGCAAGGTAGAATCCAAGGGGGATTTGTTTGGCAATACCGGAAGCACTACTCTGAAGTAAAAGTTGAACCACCTGCGCAGAAGCAAACAAAAGGGAAGCCCAAAAAGCACCAAACGGTGTCCACTTACCGAAAATCATTGCAGCAAGTCCTATGAATCCTTTACCCATTGCCATAGAATTTGTAAACGAAGAAAGCGTTCCTAATGACAACGCCATTCCTCCTATCGCAGCAAAAATACTACCCCATATTACAGCAAACCACTTAATCTTAAACACGTTTACACCAAGGGTTTCAGCAGCATGAGGGTTTTCCCCGACAGAGCGGATTCTTAAACCAAGAACAGTATAGTAAAGAACGAAATGCACGACAATTGTCGTAATCAGGGCAAGCCACACAAGAATTGTGAGATTAGAAAATGCACCAAGCACCGGAATTTTTTTAAGGAATGTAAGATGAATACGCATATTATTGCTGCCAAAATAAGGTGCAGGAGGTGAATAACCGGTAGTTTTAAATACAAATTCAAGGAGATAAGTAATAATACCCATAGCCATAACATTAATAGCAACACCGGAAACAATTTGATCTCCGGCCCATTTCACGGTAATATAAGCATGCATAGCTCCTAATACAATTCCTATGCCAATGCCCCATAAAAGCCCTACCCAAGGGCTTTTTGATACAAATGCGCCCCATACACCAAAAAATGCCGCAAAGCGCATTATTCCTTCAAGCGCAATATTCACAACACCTGCATTTTCAGACATTACACCGCCAAGTGCTGCAAAAAGTATGGGAGCAGCAAAGTCAAACGTTTGCGCAAGAGAAAGGTTTAACAAATTCATCCCATTATTCATTTGCAGTTCCTCCATTCGTAGCCTTAGTAAGGTTATTCTTATCAGCAGGTTTTTTCTTTCCGGATTCAACCAATTTTACAATCAAATAACGAACGAGCTCTTGAAGAGCAATAAATGCAACAATTAAACCTTCTATAATTGAGGGGAACGTTTTCGGGATATGCGCCAGCTGCACAGCCGTAGCACCTGTTCTTAATCCACCAATTAACATCCCTGCAAGGAATACTCCTAACGGCTCGTTTTGCCCTATTAGAGCAACCGCAATTCCGTCAAACCCGTATCCACCCTCAAATACAGGAGGATATTGGAACAATATTCCGAGAATAATAAATGAGCCTCCAATTGCCGCAACCGCACCCGAAATAAACATCGTTTGCACAACACGTATGTCTGCATTTACACCGGCTGCCTTGGGTGCTTCCATATTATAAATCAGAGTATAGCCCATTGCACGAATTTCAAACCCGACAGTGGTCCTGTAAAGCAAAAACCATGTAAGATAGGTTACCACTATAATAATAATTATGCTGATATTTAACCTTGTACCGGATAAAATAATGGGAAGTTTAGCAGTTTTAGTAATATACGGGGTACCGGAAACGCCTGTTGCAACATTTGCTTTCATCGGGCCAGTCACAAGCCAATCTGCGATAAGATAAGTAGCGATCCAGTTCAGCATAATCGTAGTAATAACTTCATGAATACCTTTTTTTACTTTAAGCCATCCTGCAATTGCACCCCATAAGCCGCCTGCGATAATCACCATTACAAAAATGACTGTAAGGTGGACTACTGTGGGCAGATTAGCAAATGGTTTTGCGTAACCAAAATACGCCGCAACAATTGCACCCACAAGGAATTGTCCTTCTGCTCCGATACTAAACAAACCGCCCTTTGCTGCAATTGCAAAAGCAAGCCCCGTAGAAATATACATACTGGACGCAAGAAGCATCTCCGCAAAATGAGTTTTCCAATAAGGTCCAGGGAACAGGCCCGAAGCACCAAACATCAACTTATAAGCAGTCACCGGGCTCCTACCCGTAGACCATATAAAGACGGCACCGACCACTAAGGCGGATAAGATAGAAACAAGAGGGACAACAATAGTAAGCCACCAATATTTCTCTCTATGCCCATACATAATCCCTTTTATAATATTTTTCATTTCACAGCCCCCTCCTTCCTCTTTAAGCCAAGCATCATAAGACCGAGTTCCTGCTCATTTGTCTCGGCAGGAGTTGTTTCACCTACAATTTCTCCCTCATAAAGAACAAGAATTCTATCTGCAAGCCCTAAAACCTCGGAGAGCTCAAGAGATATCAAAAGAATAGCAATACCTTTTTTCTTCTCTTCTACTAAATGATTGTAAACAAATTCCATTGCCCCTATATCAAGACCTCTGGTAGGCTGTGAAGCAAGTAAAAAGTTATGGTTCATAGAAAGTTCCCGCGCAACAATTACTTTTTGCTGGTTTCCTCCCGAAAGATTTCCCGCTTTTACATAAATGTTTCTCGGCCTGATATCAAATTCATCCAATTTCTTTGTGGCAAACTTATCAATAGCAGGATCATTTACGATTCCATTTTTTGAAAATGGATACAAAGAATGCTGCCCCATAATAATATTTTCCTTAACTTTAAACGGAAGCACAAGCCCTCTCCTTTTCCGGTCCTCAGGGATATATGCCATACCTTTAGTTCTCACATTGTACGGCGTGACCATTTTCATTGTAGAACCGTTAAGAGTTATTTCTCCCCTTGTAGGACGTGTGAATCCAACCAAAGCGTTAACTAACTCAGTCTGTCCGTTTCCCTCTACGCCTGCAATAGCTACAATTTCACCGGAGTGAACATCAAAAGAAACTCCCTTCAATCCAATCAATCCTCTATGGTTCCTAACAGTTAGGTTCTCTACTGATAAAACAGTAGGCCCGGGTTTAGTATCTGCTTTCGGGATCTCAAGAACTACATTTCTGCCTATCATCATATGTGCAAGCTCTTTTTCGTTTGTTTCGTCTTTTTTAACAATGCCTTGAAGCTTTCCTCTCCTTAAAACAGCAATTCTATCAGAAATTGTCATTACTTCTTTAAGTTTATGTGAAATAAATAAAATTGTTTTCCCTCTTTCTTTTAATGCAAGTAATGTTTTAAATAAGTCTTCTGTTTCCTCAGGGGTAAGTACTGCGGTAGGTTCATCAAAAATCAGAATCTCAGCACCCCTTCTTAAAATCTTTAAAATCTCTACCTTTTGTTGCGTTCCCACAGGTAAATTGGCTACTTTGTCTGTTGGATTTACCTTGAGTCCGTACTTTTCAGAAAGTTCCTTTATTTCTCTAACCGCTCTCCTAAAATCAAAAATAGGTCCTCTATGGGGTTCGTCTCCAAGTACAATATTTTCCGCAACAGTGAATCGCGGGATCAGCATAAATTCCTGATGGACCATACCTACTTTAAGCTTTATCGCATCCTGGGGACTTTTCATATCTACTTTTTTTTCAAATACGTATATTTCGCCCGACGTAGGAGTATAAAGACCATAAACAATCTTCATTAGCGTAGACTTGCCTGCTCCATTTTCTCCCACAATGGAGAAAATTTCACCTTTCTCAATAGAAAAAGTTATATTGTCATTTGCCAGAACATTTGGAAACTGCTTCGTTATTCCCTTTAACTCTAAGGCTTTCATTTTCACCCCTTATTATAAAATTGCAGGGTGGATTTATCCACCCTGCTTTTCCATTCATCTATTAATATAGTATTAGAAGTCTGATGGAGGCGTCCATCCTGGAACCTTTGCAGGATCCTCGGGGACCATTACCTTACCATCTGCAATGTCTTTCGCAAGTGTATTTATCTTTGCAATCTGGTCTGCAGAAAGAACATCTTTTACGTGGTCAGGAGCATAGCCTACACCACCGTCTTTAAGGGACATTGTTACAACTCCACCCTTAAATGTTCCATCTACAACACTCTTGATCGCTTCATAAGTTGCATAGTCAACATGCTTAAGTGCCGAAGTAAGAGTTCTATCAGGGCAGAGATTAGGATCTTTACCCATATCAACATCTACGCCGATACCCCAAAGATTAGGATCATTCTTTTCACAAAGTGCCTGGAACATACCATTGCCAGTTGCTCCAGCAGCATGGAATAGAACATCCGCACCCTGAGCAATCATAGACTCTGCAGAAGTTTTACCCTTTGCAGGTTCACTAAAGCTACCGGTGTACTGTGAAATGATTTTTGCTGTTGGGTCAGTTGTCTTTACGCCTGCTTCAAATCCTGCTTCATACCTTAACACCGGGGGAATTTTCATCCCACCAATATAACCAATTTTATGAGTCTTTGTCGCATAACCTGCAATTGCACCCACAAGGAATCCGCACTGGTTCTCTTTGAACAGATAACTTGTAACATTTGGTAAATTTACTACATTACCACTGGCATCTACAGGAAGCGCATCAATAAGCATAAACTTTGTGTTAGGATGCTTTGCCGCAACTTCTCCTACTGCTCCTGCGAGCATAAAGCCTACACCGATTACGAGATTACATTTCTCTTGTTCTACAAGAGTTGTAAGGTTAGGAACGTAATCCTCTTTTGCTTTAGACTCAAGGACAACGGGAGTAATATAAATCGGATCTATTGTTTTGCTCTGTAAATCACCGGGAATGCTTGCTTTATAATCTGAATCAGATAAAATTTCATATCCTCCGCCTTTAACATACTTCACCTTTGCGGCCCAGGTTTCAAGCCCTCTTAATGCTGAATCGTTAAATGACCTGTCACCTCTTCCACCTACATCTGTTACAAGGCCTACTTTAATAACTTTTCCTTTCAAAAGTGATATTGGAGCAACCCAATCATTAACCTTTGCAGGATCCTCGGGGACCATTACCTTACCATCTGCAATGTCTTTCGCAAGTGTATTTATCTTTGCAATCTGGTCTGCAGAAAGAACATCTTTTACGTGGTCAGGAGCATAGCCTACACCACCGTCTTTAAGGGACATTGTTACAACTCCACCCTTAAATGTTCCATCTACAACACTCTTGATCGCTTCATAAGTTGCATAGTCAACATGCTTAAGTGCCGAAGTAAGAGTTCTATCAGGGCAGAGATTAGGATCTTTACCCATATCAACATCTACGCCGATACCCCAAAGATTAGGATCATTCTTTTCACAAAGTGCCTGGAACATACCATTGCCAGTTGCTCCAGCAGCATGGAATAGAACATCCGCACCCTGAGCAATCATAGACTCTGCAGAAGTTTTACCCTTTGCAGGTTCACTAAAGCTACCGGTGTACTGTGAAATGATTTTTGCTGTTGGGTCAGTTGTCTTTACGCCTGCTTCAAATCCTGCTTCATACCTTAACACCGGGGGAATTTTCATCCCACCAATATAACCAATTTTATGAGTCTTTGTCGCATAACCTGCAATTGCACCCACAAGGAATCCGCACTGGTTCTCTTTGAACAGATAACTTGTAACATTTGGTAAATTTACTACATTACCACTGGCATCTACAGGAAGCGCATCAATAAGCATAAACTTTGTGTTAGGATGCTTTGCCGCAACTTCTCCTACTGCTCCTGCGAGCATAAAGCCTACACCGATTACGAGATTACATTTCTCTTGTTCTACAAGAGTTGTAAGGTTAGGAACGTAATCCTCTTTTGCTTTAGACTCAAGGACAACGGGAGTAATACTCAGAGGCTGAATGTTTTTATCTTGCAGATCTCCGGGAATGCTTGCTTTGTACTCATCATCTGTCAGAGCAGCATAACCTCCACCTTTAACATACTTTACTTTTGCGGCCCAGGTTTCAAGCCCTCTTAATGCTGAATCGTTAAATGACCTATCACCTCTTCCACCTACATCTGTTACAAGGCCTACTTTAATCTTTGTTTCTGCCGGTTGGTTAGGTTTCGCTTTCGGCGCACAACCCGCAAAGACTGTTGCAACCATAAGAATTGCAACCAATAATACTAACAACTTTTTAATTTTCATGCTAGTCCTCCTTCCTTTCTTTTTCTAAATTTATTATATAACATATCACACCTTTTTCAAAATTAATTACATCACTAATCACGGGAAAGAATAAGCCTAAGTAGATACAAAAGAACATCCTTCACACTTTGCTTATCACGTGCGTTACAATCAACTACCGGAATCCAGTTAGGCAAGTTTAAAATTTTTCTGATTTCATTCTTGTCTACTTTATTACCTTTTTCATCAAAATGATTTAAAGCAATAACCGCCGGCGCATCAGTTTTTACCCTGAAAAAATTAATCATATCTTTGGCATCTTCAAAGGTTTCTCTTGCCCCTGAATCTACAATTACAATAATTCCCAATGCATCCTTGCCAAGAATACTCCACATATAATTAAATCTAAATTGGCCCGGAGTTCCAAAAATGTGAAGAACATTTTCGTCATCTACGGAAATCCGCCCAAAATCCATAGCAACAGTGGTGGAATCTTTAACAACAGATTCATCTGTTGCTGTTGTTTTTGCCTCAGTATCTATCGGGGCAATTTCAGTAATAGTTTTTATAAAAGTTGTTTTTCCTGCAGCAAAGGGACCCGAAATAACAATTTTATATCTCTTCATAACCGCTTCAATCTTTCAATAAGCCTCATTATAAAGCTCCGTGGTGCACCTTTTTTCTTAATAATCTTTTCCTTGTTAGGATCTTTTTCAGCTATTTCACGCACGATTCTTAATGCAACAAGAGCATATACATCTTTGGAAACATCGATTACAGTTTTATTCAGTTTAAGGGCGATTTCCCTTATGGTAAGCCCATTTCCAAGTAAAGAAATTATCTGCCACTGCTGGGGGGAAAGGTGAATTTGATTGGGAATTCCCTCGGATGAAAGCCTGAAAACAGTGTCAACTGAAGAAACTTTATTTTTTATCTTTCCCCATTCATCGATTTTTGAAGTTGAAAGGAGCACTAAATCGGGAATAGACTTGCTAATTGACCGTTTTCTAATAGAAACATCCTCAGCAACAAACTTAAAATAGCCACTTTTTATATTTAACAATTCCACTACAGCCGGCTCTCCTGCGTATTCCTCCGTTTCTGCATCTTTCACCTGTCCATTCTCAAAAAATATTGCACCGTTCCTGTTACCAAAGGGCGTGTCCCCTTTTAAAATTAACCTTCCGCTCTTCTCTCCAAGGGAAATCATTTGAAGAACTTCATCAAGCGTGAAGTCTTTTAAGCTTCCCTCTAACATAGATCAGAAAAATAACCTCGCAAGTTCAAAGAATTTTATATCTGCCTTATGAATCCTGCCAACAGACTCTTCAAGGGGAGTAAACACAATTTCACCATTTTTTACGCCGACTACACCATCAAATGTCCCTTCATCTGCAAACTCAACTGCTGCAACGCCGAGCCTTGTAGCAAGAATTCTGTCTGCAGTTGTAGGAACTCCTCCTCTTTGTATGTAGCCGAGCACAGTTGTCCTGGACTTAATATGAGTAAGTTTTTCAAGTTCTTCCATTATGATATAGCCAACACGTCTTTTACTATTCACATTATGCCCAAATTCATCCTTCTCGACATTTTCTGTTACACCATCAGGAAGCGGGGCACCCTCTGCAACAACAACAATGCTAAATGGTTTCCCTTCCTTTTTTCGGTTTTCTATATGCTTGGCGATATCTGTAATTTTATATGAAACTTCAGGGATAATAATATAATCAGCACCACCTGCAAGGCCGCCAAATAGAGCAAGCCAACCTGATTCTCTGCCCATTGTTTCTACAACCATCACTCTGTGGTGGGCAGATGCTGTAGAGTGAAGGTCGTCAAGTGCGGAACTAATCTTTTTTACTGCAGTGTCAAATCCTATGGAAAAATCCGTTCCGTAGATGTCGTTGTCTATTGTTTTTGGAATTACAATGGAAGGAATTCCCTCGTCGGAAAGTTTTTTTGCAATGTTCACCGTATCTCTGTCACCTATAATGATGAGCATTGT
>JALTHX010000026.1:0-1656 GCA_027076005.1 Caldisericaceae bacterium | reverse complement strand
GACAAATGCTAATGCTAAAAAAATATTCGAACAGGGAATTAGTTATGTACCTCCCGACAGACTCAAAGTCGGGCTTATTCCTAATCTTTCAACTATGGATAATGCGATACTCCGCCGTTACAATAAACAGCCCATTTCCAGTAAATATTTTATTAACTATTCGGAAGCGGATAAGTATACTGACATGCTGATAAAGGATTACGATATTAAGGTTCCAAAAAAGGATGCCCCTGTAAAACTGCTCTCCGGAGGGAATATGCAGAAACTCCTCCTTGCACGTGAAATTTCGGAAAAGCCTAAACTTCTTATAGTTGTGCATCCCACCCGCGGGCTGGACGTCGGTGCAACCGAGTTTATACGTAAGGAACTTTTAAAAGCAAGAGACAATGGAGTTGCAGTATTTCTAATTTCCGAAGATTTAGATGAAATATTTATGATATCGGATAGAATAGGCGTTATATACGAAGGCCAGATTTTAGATATTATGGATATTGAAAATGCGGAAATAAATAAGATAGGCCTGCTTATGGCAGGCATGAAAGGCTTAAAAAAGGAGGTTTAACCCTGCGTCTTATTAAGAGAGAGAACATCGAAACTCAGATTAAATTCGTAAATCCTGTTATTTCTACTTTTATAGGCCTTATAGTTGGTGCGATTGTTGTTGCTTTTAAAGGGATTAACCCTTTTACAGCCTATAAGGCGCTAATTATAGGAGCTTTCGGGAGCAGCTACACTTTTTCTGAGACAATCGTTGCAGCAACCCCTCTTATCCTTATATCTACCGGACTAATATTCGTATTTAATATGAAATTCTGGAATATCGGAGCCTACGGGCAGTATATTATGGGCGCCATATTCAGCTCCTACTTTGCGCTTAACTCATCTGCTGCAACTTCTCCGGTTATCCTGCTTACTGTAATGAGCCTTGCCGGTATTATTGGCGGCGCCCTATGGGCACTAATCCCTGCACTTTTAAAATTAATCTGGGAAGTAAACGAGGTAATTTCAACCCTCCTTTTAAACTACATTGCACTCTTTGTGCTTAAATACTTCATGTACGGTCCATGGAGAGACCCGAAGAGTCACGGTTTTCCTCTCTCCAAAATGTTTTCAGGCAATGCTCAGCTTCCCAGGCTTATTTATCATACAAGGGTACATCTGGGCATTATCTTTGGTATTATTGTAGTAATTATCATCTACATTGTTATAAAAAGAACCCGATTCGGTTATGAAAACAGGGTTATAGGAGAAAATGCCGCTGCTGCAAGATATGCGGGAATAAATATTTTTAAAAATACGATGATAGCAATGGCCATAAGCGGAGGAATTGCAGGACTTGCGGGGATGTCTCAGGTCTCCGGCGTTATACACATTCTTCAAATTGAAATAAATCCGAATTATGGCTATACTGCGATAATTGTAGCGTGGCTTGCCTCTCTTAATCCTATTGCTGTTCTGCTCGTGGCTGTCCTTTTAGGCGGCATAGAGGCCGGCGGGTCGCAAATACAGATGATAATGCACGTACCCTTCGGCATAGTAGGGGTCATAGAGAGCTCAATCCTCTTTGCCCTGTTAGGGGGAGAAATATTTAAAACATACCGTATCGACTTTGGGAGGAAAAAATAACGGAACAAGCATCAATTTTTATAACACTAT
>JALTHX010000025.1:0-1663 GCA_027076005.1 Caldisericaceae bacterium | reverse complement strand
CGAGCTCAAGAAACTACAAGAGCAAATGCGAAAGATAGGCAAGGAAAAGGGGTTAAGTTATTTGATGAGGGATGCAGAAAACATTGAAAATAAGGTAGTTGTCCTTATTGGTGCAAAGTTAAAAACCGATCCATCCGTATTCTGTATGCCTCACGACAACGAAATAGGAAAATGTATCGAGTCAGCTGTTGATATGGGCATTGCAATTGGTTCTGCCGTATCAACTGCTTCACGATTAAAGGTTGATAACAGAGTGATGCTAAGCATTGGCCTGGCCGCATTAAGCCTCGGACTACTCGGTAAGGAAGTAAAGATGATATATGGAATACCATTAAGTATCTCCGGAAAAAATCCATTTTTTGATAGGAGGTAAGAAATGAAAGAGCTTTTACTCATCCCCGGCCCTACCCCTGTGAGGAGTGATGTGCTCTATGCACTTTCTCAACAAACAATTTCCCATACAGACGAACGGTTTGTAAAAATTTTTTCCAAAGCTCTCAGGGAGCTGGGCTTATTTTTTGGAACAACCGAAGGACGAACTTTTATTATTACCGGCTCCGGCACGCTGGGAATGGAAATGTCTTTAACAAACATACTCAACGAAGGAGAATCTCTTCTTGTAGTGTCCCACGGATATTTTGGAGACAGGTTTACAGAAATAGGCACAACACTGGGGCTTGATGTTGACGTATTAAAGAGCGAAACAGGCAAAACAGTACCTGTAGGTTCTTTGAAAGATATGCTCAGCAGAAAAAAATATGCGGCAGTTACATTTACACATGTCGATACATCCACCGGGGTAATTGCCAATATGGAAGAATTAAGCTACGCAGTTAAAGAAGTTTCTCCGGACACCTTAATTGTTTTAGACGGCGTTTGCGCAACAGGTGGAGTTCCGGAGGAAATGGAAAAATGGGGAATTGACGTTGTATTCACGGGCTCTCAGAAGGCAATTGCCGTGCCTCCCGGCCTTACAATGCTTGCCTTTTCGGAATGTGCCATCAATAAGCGCCGTAAATTGAAAAATATAAGAACTTATTATGGTGATATACTAAGATGGATTCCGGTAATGAATAACCCTCAAAAATATTTTGCAACCCCTGCCGTAAATATGGTTTTTGCTCTTGAAAAATCCCTAAGCGGCATTATTGAGAGCGGATTGAATAACTACTATGAAAAACATAAAAGGCTTGCCCGAAAGGTAAGAAGTGCTATGAAGGCATTCGGATTTGCTAATCTTCCAAATGAGAAAGATGCAGCGCCTACACTTTCCGTATTTGCATATCCCGAAGGAATTAATGATTCAAAGTTCAGGGCATCACTTAAAGAAAAAGGGATTACCGTCGCCGGCGCACTTGGCGAGTTAAAAGGAAAATATTTCAGAATGGGGCATATGGGAAGTATTACAGAAGAAGATATAGACCTTGCCTTAAGGCGTATCGAGGAAGTTTTAAAAGAAAAATAATCTGAATAAAACTCTATTTTGATTCATTGAAAAATGCCGTTACACCTGAAAGGGTGATAAAGGTTAGCCCGACAATCTGAAATATTGTAATATGCTGTCTTAAAATAACGGCACTGAGCAATACCGCAAATACAGGATCCGTATACGCAAGGATTGATGCCGTAGAAACTTTAATATAATTTAGGCTGTCATACCAGA
>JALTHX010000024.1:1364-1666 GCA_027076005.1 Caldisericaceae bacterium | reverse complement strand
AAAGAATAATTAACTATTTCAAAAATAGGGAAATTATTAAATTGGTAGAAAGAAGAGAAAATCCGCTTATGCAATCCCTTCTTTATGGTTCGCTGATGTACGCAAACTTGGATGAATTAAAGGGAAGGGAGATATACGCAAAAACTATAGTATATATAGACAAAGAAGTTTTTACAACCAAGGAAGAACTCGAAAGAATAGCATCGCTGGCTGACGAGGAACTTTCTGAATTTGCGTTCAAAAAAGCTCTTGAATTTTCAGAAAGGCTGAAAAAATTTTGTAGAAAACTTGAAGAGATGCAT
>JALTHX010000024.1:0-1354 GCA_027076005.1 Caldisericaceae bacterium | reverse complement strand
AAAGAGATTGCAGAAAAATTTGTTAAGTTGTTTGCACTACTGGACTGCTTCTTAATATTTCCGCTTTCAATTGAAAAGAAACTTGAGAAGGAAGTAGTGGAAGAGATGAAAAGAAAGGGCGTAAGTTTGGACAAATTATCAATACTGCTAAAGCCAGAAAAAGGCTCCCCCTCACTAGATGAAAGAAAAGAGCTGCTGGATATTGCAAATAAATTCAAAAACGGTATGGAAGAGCATGTTGATAAGATAATTGAAAACTACCTGAAAAAATACTCGTGGCTCGGCTATGGATGGGGAGGTGGAAGAGAATGGACAAAAGAAGAAATTGTTGAGAGAATAAAGCAAATTGATAACCCAGAAGAGGAAATAAAAAAAATGGAAAGCAATAGAGCGAAGGCAGAAGGAGAAAAGAAACAAATACTCGACAAGTTTGACGAAGCGGGGAAAGAAAAAATAGAAAGAGCATCTGAGTGGGTATGGCTGAGAACATACAGAGGGGACATATTAAAATACGCCTACAGCAAATTCCTGAAATTTTTGGAAAGAGAGAAAACAAAAGATGCGAAATATTACACTGTTGATGAGGTTTTGGAGGACAATTTTCACAAAATAGACATTAAAGAAAGAGAAGTATTCTCGTCTATTTTGTTGGAAGGAAAATACTACTTTTTTGAAAGAAAAGATTGCGGAAAACTCGAGAAATATTTCCTGAGCGAAGTAGTAGAAAAAAGGGAAATAATTGAAGGGCAGGTGGCGAACCCCGGAAAAGCGAGAGGCATCGTAAAAATAATAAAGAGTATTGAGGACATCAAAAAAATGAACAAGGGAGACATATTAGTTTCTCCAATGACAGAACCTAAATTTGTCCCAGCAATGGAAAAAGCAGCTGCATTTGTTACAGACGAGGGAGGAATACTCTGCCACGCGGCAATTGTCTCAAGAGAGATGGGCAAGCCGTGCATTATTGGAACAAAAGTTGCGACAAAAGCGCTCAAAGATGGGGATGAAGTAGAAGTGGATGCAAACAAGGGAATTGTGAAAATAATAAAGCAGAGATAAAATTAGATTTCCAGAAATCCAATTCTTCCAATGTTATAATATTCATTGTTCGAGAACACAGTAAATGCTTTTCCATCCTTCCAAATATCTTCAGTTCCATTTTCCACTGGCTCATGAGCTCTTACTAATTTTTCCAATTTGTTTTTCTCCATAAATTTTTCAAAATCCTCTTTTCCAACTTCATACCCAATGCCCCTCATGCTTCTACGAGTTTTTCCAAATCTGTTTGGGTCGTTCCACAAAATCTGCTCGTAGATGTCATCTCTTAATTCTGCTTTTTCTATCTCCTCTATTG
>JALTHX010000023.1:0-5301 GCA_027076005.1 Caldisericaceae bacterium | reverse complement strand
CATGTATTCGCGGTGGGCAATACTATTTACCACCAATTCCCGGAATATTTTGCTGCGTAAGCTAATGCGAATATCACCCTCCAGATAAAAAGGATCGTTCAAATGCTTTTCGATAAAGCCCATCAACAAATCATACGCGTCCAGCAAATTGGTTCGCACGGTGAGCCGGTCATCATACCGATCCACATTTTCACGCCGCAGCAACGCTTCGAACTTGTAAGCCGGTAGAATAGACTGAATTAGATCATCCGTGCCAAAAAACAGAATAGCCGCCAGGATGTAGCCTTCTCTGCCGCTTTTATCTTTTCTGTAAAATCCGGCGCGCGCCAGCAGCGACTTTTCATCAAGTTCCTGCCAGTGATGAGCCGCGTTGTTTAATTTAATTAATTGCTTTGCTCTTGCTATTAAATCTTGCCTGAAATCAGCAAAATTAATTTCGGGAAAAACCGTTTGCTCGCTATAGTAATTTTGCTTGCGATTAACAATTTTGGCAATCTCTGCCGGACGGGTTACCCGATAGTCGCCGTCCTGATTCCTGATGAAAATTTCACCGTTAGATTTATGAACGTAGGAACTTTCCGGTACTTTAACGGCTAATACGATTTTGTCTTCAACTTTGATTTCTTCAACCGACAGCACAATGGTTGGCGACAGCTTCTGCCGATTATTGCCAAGATTGGCAATGTCTTTTTTAAGCTTCGCCACTTCCTTTTTGTTGACACCAATAATTTTGCCTTTATCGGTAACACCGAGCAAAATAAAGCCACCTTTGGTATTAAGAAAAGCGCAGATTGTTTCAAACAAATTAGCCGGCAGTTTATCGCGGCTTTCCTTAAACTCAACGCGCAGATTTTCTCCGCTTTCGACAAGCCGTAAAAGTTCTTTTTCCGTCATTTCACAAAACATTCCGATAAAATAACTTCGTTGGGTTTTTCCATTAGTTGATCATAAGAGTTAAAATTCATTTTAAAAAATTCATTAGGCAAATTTCTTTTTATCGCGCCAAGGATTTTTAGGGGATTGGTTAAATCTTTTATCCCGTTAAAAATACGTTTCGTTACGGATTTAGGCAAAACGCCGTCTTCCAGTAATTTAATGACTGTTTTAATGTAAGCTTCATCAATATCGGTAAAACCATTGTATTTGCCTATTTCTTTTGATTTTAAAATTCTTAAAATGCGTACGGCGTTATCACGTCCTTTATGCGCTGTGGTTTCTTTTATTTCTTCTTCCGTCAGATTATTGACAAGTTCGTTTTTGTTTTTCTCGAGCAATGTGTGATAATTTGAAAGAAGTTTCTGTCGCGGGGTTTCGGGCGTTGCTTCGAATAATTTTGCTGCCGTAATGAAATCAATTTCCTGTGAACCTTCATTTGTTGCCAGATAAAATTTTTCCAGTTTGTCTTTTCGGAAGTAGGTTAAAAGCGCCTCCCCTGACAATGGCATGGTATCTTCAATTAAGCGCGACGAACGGGCTTTTTTAGGCAAATGTTTTATTTTGGTAAACAGACTCTCGTTATTATCCCGTATTTCGGTAATCACATTCAGATATTTCAATTCGCTTTCGTCTTCTTCATCTTCGCCGGTAATAAATTCTTTGGATGTCAATTTATTGAATAGTTCAAAGGATTTGATTTCTTCGCCATCCGTCAACAGCTTGGCGTCATTGCCCAGCATCTCAATGAAATAATTGATTTTTGCAATAGCCGCTTCTTTAAGTTTAATCACATCGTTTGATTGCTCGGTAGGGAAAAAATTAAAAGTGTAAATTTTATCAAACGGTGTGTCAACGCGATTAATACGCCCCACGCGCTGAATCATGCGGGTTGGATTCCAGGGAATATCATAGTTAATCACCACATTGGCGCGGTGCAAGTTAATGCCTTCGGAAAGAACTTCAGTTGTAACCAATAATCGATAGTCATCTTTTTTATTCCGGGCTTTGGCGTCAAAGTTGGCAATCACCGTCGTTAAATCCGCTTGAGTCGAATTACCATGAAAAAGAAGAATTTTCTCAGATAAACGTTTGCTCAGGTTCTCATATAAATGTTCCGCCGTTTCTTTGGATTCGGTGAAAATAATCAGCTTGTTTTTTGCTAAAATATTGGATTGTTTTAATTCAGCTACAAATTTGTCCAGCTTGGGGTCATAGTATATTTCGTCCCACCATGATTTGATTTTTATCAAAGTATCCAGATCGGTTTGTAGATCCTTTTTTAATTGCGGCGTAAAAGCATCCGCTGGATATTCTTCCGCCTTTTCCTGATCAATGAGTTTTTGAATGGCGTCAAAATCATCGTTTAAAAAATATTCTATGACTTTATTCCAGTATTTTTTACTGAAATACACAGCGCCTTTATCATAAGCTTGGATAAAATTTTCGTACGATTCAATAAAACGCCCAAGCGTTTTCTTAAAAGCAAAAAAGCTGCTTTCCAGTCGTTTAACCAGCAATGTTTTCATAAAACTTCCCATATTGCGTTGAGAAGTTTTATCGAATTCAGACAATTCTTCTTTTAAATAAAGTAACGGCATATAACGGGCATAAGTAAAAGCGCTTTTGTCCGTTATCAGTTTAATCGTGTTTAAAAATATACGATCCAACTTTTCATCCAATTCATAAAAGATTGGCTCGGGTGAAGCCACTTCAGGAAATTTAAGTCCCCTTACTTTTAAATCGCTGCTGAAATAGTTTTCGATTTCTTTTCGCGTACGGCGCACCATGATATGTTTTAAGATACGTTCCCGTATTTGGCGCGAGTTTTCTTTAACAACCGAGATGTATTTATCATAATCTTTTTTACGATCTAATTTTTTTAAACGCTTTTGCAGTGAAGAGAAGAAATAATCCAGATTTTTGATGCCGGGGATCGTGCTGTTTTTACCTTTCTGGAATAATTTGATTTGCGCTAAAATATCAATCGGCGAATTGTTTAAAGGCGTTGCCGTAACCAGGATAACTTTTTTACCGGAACAAATGCGGGAAAGATTTTCGTAACTAATATTGGTTTCATTCCTGAATTTATGCGCTTCATCGATAAATACATTGTCATATCGTTCTGTACCGCGCTCTATAATTTTTTCTAATTTACCGACGGATTCAAATTCAGCGGCAATTTTGAAATCATGAAAAACATTCGGCCATGAATTAGGATTGTCTTTATCCAGCAAGGCCGGCGAAGCAATGATGAGATGGCGACCAGGCAACTGATTAGCCAAAAGAGCAGAAATATAAGTTTTACCTAAACCAACCACATCAGCCAGAAAGACGCCGCCGAATTCTTCCAAAATACGCTTGGCATTTATGACCGCCTGTTCCTGATATTTTAACTGCATAAAGTTTGCAGGAAAATTTTTGTAAAATAATTCTTCATTTATGCTCAAATCGGCCTTAAAATATTCGTACAAAAATTTAAGATAGAGCTGGTAAGGTGTAATCGAATCATCCAGAAATGTTCTCGTTTTTATTACATCAACGTAGTAATCGGAAATATCAACTGCTTCTTTCCAAAGCAATTCAAACTGATCTAATGCAAATTTGACATCAGCGCTGTTTTTTAATTGCACATTGAACTCGCGCTGCGCAACCAGTCCGGCTTCGGAAAAATTACTGGAACCGGTAATGACATTACCAAAATCGCGGTCATCTTCCCGGTAACGACTGATGTACACTTTAGCGTGAATATTTCGGCTGGGATGCGCTTTGATTTGAATTTTACCGGATTTAATAAATTCAATGAATTTTAAGATACCTTCTTCTACTTCTTTGGCGTCTGCTGAGTTTTCAATTTCACTAACCAACACATCGCCGAAATACTCTTTTACCTTGGCATGTGATTCGAAATCCGAATTATTTGCGGCTTCGATAATTTGGAATGTTTTTTTATCGAGACTCAAGCCAACAAGAATTCTAATCTTTTCAATATTTTCAAAGGATCTGTACAAACGAAAAAAACCGCTTGAGCGAAAATAACCGACTAAAATATCGAAATACTTTACATCCTTTAATATCGCCACAAAGCGGTCTAACAATGTAGAATCCGGTTCATTAGTAAAGAAAGTGAGATCAGTATTTACTTTTTTCTCAGTCATTCATTACCTTCAAAGTTTTTCAGGTTAAGATTTTGGGGTAAACAATTTAATGAAATTGCCGGATAGATGAAATTTAAATACAACCATATAATAAACATATTAATAGTAACGCCACAAGTAACCTAACGGCCTGGGCGTAACCGGATTTGCCACGCCTAAATAATTTACAAAATAACGAGAAACCGGACGCGTGGCAAATTCCGCGTTGACGCCCGTGTTATGTTTGTTGTTGATATTGTGATCTTCGTGAAATTAAATTATTCTCAATATTACAAATATCATTATACCAACTATTAAATGTAGAACGATCAATATATCGATAATGATTTCTAGGATCATAATGTTCTGGAACACTTAAATTAGAATACAAATCTCTGAACTGTCTAGCTTCATTTGCAGTTAATGGCACTAACTTTGTAAATAAATCAAATGTGGACACACTAATTGTTTTTTGTTTATATTGATGTCTCTGGCCGTTAAAAACATACTTATTAACAATGAATTCAATTAATCTTCTCAAATTTGCGGATAAATATTCTTTATCTTCTAATGAAAGAAATCCTGTCTCATTTAATTTCTGTTCTAAATTGTTTTTAATTCGTTCAACATCTTCGCTATATGCAGCAACGATAGAGCATTGTTCAATTACTTGAACTGACACATCATTATTAAGATGAGCCTTGTTAAAAATTAATTGTAAATAAACAAAAAAATCCCAATTGTGTGTTAAAACTATTAATTGCTTATTCGGATTCTGAAGTATGTAATCTCTTAATCTTTCTGAGAATTTATTTGAATAATTATAATCAAAACTATTGACTGGATCATCAAAAATAATAATTTGGCAATTACTAACTGATAACTCTGCAAAATATAGAGCTAATGCGTGAATTTTTTGTTCACCTTCACTCAATATCCTTATGATAGGTTGATTACCAATATTTGTATCTATTGAGACAACCTGATCCATAGCTCTATCTCGTAAAGTAACACCAAAGTCACCAATTGTTTTATTAGAAAGATTTTGATATCCTAAAAAAAATTGATCCCCCAAGTCTGCCCCAAAACCTGACTAGACCAAGCCTTAATGATACATTGTTTGAGTATGCATTTAAACTTTAAAACAAACACAAAATTAAGTTCAATTAAAAAAATATTCTTTATAAACATTTTGATCAATGACAAATGTATTTTTGTTAACTTTTCACAA
>JALTHX010000022.1:0-1680 GCA_027076005.1 Caldisericaceae bacterium | reverse complement strand
CTCTATACAAAACAACAAAAATATATTATATTCCTTCATATCTGATTGGACTTTTAGAAACATTTTGAAGGAGAAATGGGAAAAAGACCGTGAGGTATGAAAAAGGCGGGCATAAGTAGGATTTCACTTTTTCGCAAAAGCGGTGGATTTTGAAAAGTATGGGTTTGCATCACCTGCTCCACCAATTAGTGAAATAGTAAAATGACCCGTAGAAGAAATTCCTTGACTTTTTCAAAATAAATCTTAAAATAGGAATTATGAATACGACAGCAATTGGATACAAAATATTTTCCAATGAAAGGTGTTATAAATATGAATAAGGTTGAAAAAAGTAAAGGTGTTTTTGATAAAATCTCTGGTTTAATTGAACAGGCAAGAAGAAGGGTTGCAACTACCATTAATCAGGAGATGGTAATCCTTTACTGGAATATTGGAAAAACAATAAAAAAAGAAGTGATAAAATCTGATAGAGCAAAATATGGGAAACAAATACTCCCATCACTGAGCGAAGAATTGACTCAAAGATATGGGAAAGGTTTTACTGAACAAAGTTTATGGCATATGATTAAGTTTTATGAAACTTATCCAATTCTCTCCGCGATGCAGAGAGAATTACAAGGATTATCCTGGACACATATTAAATCTATTATTTATCTTAAAGATAAACTAAAACGGAAATTCTACGCTACTTTATGTATTAAGGAACACTGGAGCACACGCACCTTACAGGGGAGAATAAATAGTATGCTTTATGAACGAACTGCCCTGTCAAAATTACCTGAGAAAACCATTGAAATGCAATTAAAAGAGTTAAAAGAAGAAGACAAAATTACACCAGAATTAGTTTTTAGAAACCCGTATGTGCTTGATTTTTTAGAACTCAGCGATACTTACAGTGAAAAGGATTTAGAAAGCGCTATATTAAATGCTCTGGAAAAGTTCATCCTTGAATTGGGGAAAGATTTTTATTTTGTAGCAAGGCAAAAGAGAATCACTGTTGATAACGAAGATTATTATATAGACTTGCTCTTTTATCACAGAAAATTAAGGTGCTTTGTTGTTATAGATTTAAAACTTGGAAAGTTCAAAGCAGAATATAAGGGACAAATGGAGCTATATCTCAAATATTTGGAAAAATACGAAATGGATGAAGATGAAAATCTGCCTGTAGGAATTATTCTTTGCACCAAAAAAGGGAAAGAGCAGATTGAATTGTTATTTTTACCGGATAGTAGGATAAAAGTTGCTGAATACTTGACCAGATTGCCCCCCAAGAAACTCTTTGTAGAGAAATTACATAAAGCCATACAAACCGCACAGTTGGAATTAAAGCATAAGAAGGTAGAAAAATAAAATACTATATTTGTAGGAGGGGCTTCCCAGCCCCGATAATTCCTCTATTTCCCTTCCTCGTAAGCAGCTTCATTTTTCATTTTGCAATCTGCATTTTGCATTAAATCTTCTCCCTCCTTAACGTCTACCTGTGCGTGTCCGCACGCAGACAGGGGAGGGATTAAGGGAAGATGTCTTTTTGCTATCGGCTTACGGCCATCCGCCAACGGCTGTCTTTTTGACTGACCCCGCCATTCTGTCATTCTGAACTTGTTTCAGCATTTCATATTATGTTTCTTGAGTTTTTGGTTGCAAAATAGTGTCGGTGTATGAAATTTTGAAATTTTT
>JALTHX010000021.1:0-5324 GCA_027076005.1 Caldisericaceae bacterium | reverse complement strand
AGAACCCACCCCAGGTGGGGTGGAATATGCCGAATGGCGAAAGGAAGTGATAAATATGATGTTTGATGGAATGATTGGTCACGGAGGTCTGTTAGAGTTAGGCCCCATTTTATGGATTGTACTATGCATTGGTGTTGGGATTTTGCTAATAGTTGGCCTTGTTTTCTTTGTAAGATGGATATTAAGTGTGCCTGAACCAATATCTAACTCTTCAATCGATTTAACAAGACGGGATGAAATACTCACAGTTTTAAAAAGGCGCTTGGCAAATGGAGAAATTGATAAGAAAGAATTCATGGATTTGAAGAAAACTTTAGGATTGTAGGAGGGTAGTAATGAAAAATAGGAGCATTGATAACGATTTAACCCCTAAAGAACCTAAACATGCAGATATGCTAAATTTTATCCTTACGGCCGAAGGACACTTAAAAGGTATTGAGAAAATGATTCGTAGCGATGCATATTGTATAGATATTTCAAAGCAATTGTTGGCAGTAATTGGGATGCTGAGAAAGGTAAATCTTCACATTCTTAAAAAGCATATGGAAACCTGCGTAAAAGAATCTATTGAAACAGGCAATGTAGATGAAAAAATAGCGGAGCTTGAGAAAATCCTCGATTATATGGCAAGGGGTAAGGAGGCATAAGCTATGGGTAAACAATCAGAAGCAACTAATCATCATATGAAAATGCTCACCGATTTTAAACGAAGGTTTTACGTTTCCCTTGTGTTGACTGTACCTGTTCTCTTATTGTCAGAAACTATTCAAGGGATTTTTAGGTTTAAGATAAGCTTTCCTGGTGCTATTTATATTTCATTTCTCATTTCCTCTTTAATCTTCTTCTACGGGGGCGTTCCTTTTTTCAAGGGTTTTGTTTCAGAGATGAAAACAAAAACGCCGGGAATGATGACGCTAATAACACTTGCAATAAGCATCGCTTATATCTATAGTGTATTTGTTGTTTTTTTATTGCCCGGGAAAGTCTTTTTTTGGGAACTTGCCACGCTAATTGATATTATGCTGATAGGGCATTTTATAGAAATGAAGTCCGTTATGGGTGCCTCTGCTGCGCTAAAAGAATTAGCCAGGCTGCTGCCTTCGACTGCACACCTCGTAAAAGGGGACGGTACTATTGTGGACAAATCCATCACCGAACTTTCAGTGGGTGACGTTGTTTTAGTTAAACCCGGGGAAACCATTCCTTCCGACGGAATAGTAATTAACGGTGAAAGTGCTGTTAACGAATCTCTTCTTACCGGGGAATCTGCTCCGGTAAATAAAAAGATTGGCTCTGTTGTTATAGGGGGGTCAGTTAATCAAGTTGGAGCAATCAAGGTAAGAATAGAAAAATTAGGAAAAGACACTTATCTATCACAAATAATGTCACTGGTCAAAAGCGCTCAGGAAAGTAAATCTCGAACGCAGGATATAGCAAACAGAGCTGCTTTTTGGCTTACGCTGATAGCTATAACGGTTGGTTTTACAACATTGTTCTCCTGGCTTGTTCTTGGAAAGACTGTTATTTTTGCATTGGAAAGAGCCGTTACTGTTATGGTAATTACTTGCCCCCACGCGTTAGGTCTTGCTGTTCCTCTTGTCGTTGCAATATCTACTTCTATTGGCGCAAAAAGCGGATTGTTAATACGTGACAGGTCTGCTTTTGAAAATGCACGGAATCTTGATATAATTGTTTTTGACAAAACAGGGACATTAACGAAAGGAAATTTTGCTGTGTCTAAAGTCACAGCTATCGATGGTATACCTCAAAGAAACGTTATTTCCATTGCTGCATCTGTAGAAAATAATTCAGAACATCCTATAGCAAAAGGCATTCTTGAAAAGGCGAAAAAACTTAACGCTGATACATATCCAGTATCAGATTTTGAAGCAATTCCGGGGAAGGGTATAAAAGCAACTGTCCAAGGAAAAATTGTTGAACTTCTAAGCCCGATTGCTTTTTTTAAGTCATATAGAAAAAATGAAACTATTGAAAAACTTATTTCTGAGGGGAAAACAAACGCTATTGTAGTTGTTTCAAATGAGCCAGTTGGCGTTATAACCCTTTCTGATGAAATTAGGCAAGAGGCCTTTAGTGCGGTTAAACAACTAAGAAATATGGGAATTAAAACCGCAATGCTCACGGGTGATAATGCTAAAGTTGCTAAATGGGTAGCTGAGGAATTAGGCCTTGATGACTATTTTGCTGAAGTCTTACCTAATGAGAAAGAAAACAAAATAAAAGAGTTGAGAAAAAAAGGGTTAAAAGTTGGTATGGTAGGAGACGGAATTAATGATGCGCCGGCGCTCGTGAGCGCTAATGTAGGCATTGCGATAGGTGCTGGAACCAATGTTGCTATAGAGTCTGCCGATATAGTACTTGTAAAAGATAACATATTAGATGTAGTTTCGCTGATTAAACTTGCTCGTGCCACTTATAGGAAAATAAAACAGAATCTTTTTTGGGCGGTTGGCTACAACGCTTTTGCGATACCGCTTGCAGCAGGAGTATTGTATAGTTATGGCTTTTTGTTGTCACCTGCAGCAGGTGCTGTTTTAATGTCAATGAGTACTGTAATTGTAGCTATAAATGCTAAACTATTGGGGAATGTGAGTTTGAAATGAATAAAAATGTCGCAATGCGTCTGAAACCAACAAGTAAATCAGAGGACAGAACGGCACTAAATTACAGATGGTATGAATTTCATCCTTTGGTGAACGCACTGTTTGCAGGCGCTTTTGCGATACTCGCATATTTTGTATTTAAGGTTGTATTAGTTAATGATTTTGTTAAAATTTTACTTTATGTACTGCTGATTTTGCTCTCTTCTTTCTATTGGGCAAAAGAAGCGATAGCAAACCTAATAGACAAAAAGGAGATAGGCACAGGTATTTTGGTAATTGCAGCAGTTATTGGATCAATTGTTTTGGGGCTATGGAGCGAAGCTGTTTTTCTTTCTATACTGTATGGAACAGCTGAGGGAATTGAAGATTACACATATGCGCGTACTCGGCACTCTATACGTAGCCTCCTAAAACTTATCCCTAAGGAAGCACGAGTTATCTTGAAAGGTAAAGAAAAAATAATACCGGCTAAAAATTTAAAAGTTGGAGAGATATTTCTCGTAAAACCAGGAGAAACTATACCTACAGATGGTGTTATTGTTAAAGGTTCTGCGCATATTGACGAATCCTCAGTTACCGGCGAATTCAACCCCGTTATTAAATATATAGGTGATAATGCTTTTGCCGGAACGATAAATACGGATGGTTTTCTGGAAATAAGGGTTACCTCCCTATTCAAAGACAATACAATTTCAAAAATCATTGAACTTGTTGAAAGAGCCCAGGAAGGCAAAAGTAAAACCCAGTTATTTATTGAAAGGTTTGGCAGAATTTATTCTCCGATTGTTCTTGTTACTGCTTTAATTTTGATAATTATACCTCATATGCTAGGAATTTCCTATTCACTCTGGAGCACAAGGGCAATTTCCTTTCTTGTTGCTGCTGCACCCTGCGCTCTAATAATGTCTACACCTGTTACAATTGCAGCTGGCATAGGAAAAGCTGGCAAACATGGTGTCCTCGTGAAAGGTGGTATTTATTTGGGAGTGCTCGGACATACAGGGACGGTTTTACTTGATAAAACAGGAACGCTGACTTTGGGGAAGATGACGCTTGTAAAGATTGTACCAATTGATGTGGACAAAAATTCACTACTTTCTATTGTCTATAGTATTGAAAAACTTTCCAATCATCCTATTGCAAAAGCACTAGCAAAAGAGATTAAACCCTCGAATCCTCAAAATTTTGACATTTCTAATTTCAAAGAAATTCCCGGTCTTGGCGTAAAAGGTAAAATTGGTACGGATTTATTTTACATTGGAAGACCCGAAAACAATAAAGATATTAAGTCCATAAAAAAATATACGGATGCATCTTTTATGGACGGAAAGATAGTGGTTATCGTAAAAAAGAACGGTCGTGTTACTGGAATCCTTGCGCTTTCTGATTCAATCAGGCCTGATGCACGTGTAACGATTCAGAGACTGTACAGGAAAAATATACATATTGCAATGCTTACTGGTGATAATAAAAATTCTGCATATAGAATTGCTACAAAATTAGGCATTGAGGATGTTAGATCTAATTTGAGGCCTGAAGATAAACTTAAAATAGTCGAGGAATTCAAACATAGGGTGGGAGCAGTAGTTATGGTCGGAGATGGAGTAAATGATGCACTTGCACTTGCAACGGCGGATGTAGGGAT
Source organism: Caldisericaceae bacterium (assembly GCA_027076005.1). Lineage (GTDB taxonomy): Bacteria > Caldisericota > Caldisericia > Caldisericales > Caldisericaceae > S016-85. The sequence continues at coordinate 1,055 of JALTHX010000021.1, read as the reverse complement.
TGCTATGGGAGTAATTGGAACGGATGTGGCAATAGAGGCTGCGGATGTCGCCTTTATGTCCGATGACTTTAAAAATATTCTGTTCATTTTAGATTTGGGTAAAAAGGTACGGCAAATTAATACGCAAAATATTATTTTGTCGGTTTTTGTGCTCAGTATTTTAATACCATTAACTCTTTTTGGAATAATAAATATACCGTTTGCTGTAGTTTTTCATGAACTCTCAGAACTTTTTGCAGTTTCCAACGGTGTCCGAGCAGGGTTGAGTACATAACTGTGTATAGTGTTCTATTTGTTATTTTTTTATTTTTGCTATAATTATAACAAGGTGAGTAATAAATTTTGATAGGAGGAAAAAGATGTATCCTAAAATTGTTTTGGAACATTTTGCAAAACCCAAGAATATTGGCGTAATAGATAACCCTACAAGTATAGGGGAATCTACTACTTCCGGTGGAGGTAAGGTCGTATTTTACTTCATTATAAAGAAGGGCATTGTTAAAGAAATCAAATATCAGGTTGCAGGCTGCCCTTACGCAATCGCAGTTTGTTCTATCCTGAGTGTTTATGCAGAAGGGAAGGCTATCAAGACTTTAAAAAGTGTTGATATGCATACGGTTAATCAATTTTTTGATGTTCCAGAAAATAAAATGAAGTGTGTTGACTTAGCATTATCTGCATTTGTTAGCGGATTAAAATCCCTTTGAGATGCAAAACTAAATTAAAAGAGGTGAAATTATGCATGTATATCTTGATAATGCTGCATCTACAAAAGTGGATGACAGGGTGGTAGCAGAAATGTTGCCTTATTTTAATGAGAAGTTTGCCGTACCCTCTTCGCAATTCTCTCATTCATTCGGAATTGAAGCTAAAGATGCAGTAGATGAGGCACGAGAAACATTTACTAAGGCGTTAGGTGGTAAATTTCCTGAGGAAATCATTTTTATATCGGGTGGAACCGAAGCAAATAATCTTGCTATAATTGGTGCTGCTTTAGCAAACAAACAAAGAGGAAATCACTTAATAACTACTCAGGTGGAGCACCTATCTGTGCT
>JALTHX010000020.1:0-1699 GCA_027076005.1 Caldisericaceae bacterium | reverse complement strand
CTTTTTTAATCTCTTTCCTAAAAATAATGTTTGCTGCTCCGGCTGCTCCCATTACTGCAATTTCTGCTTGAGGGTAGGCAAAGACTACATCTGCACCGAGGTGCTGTGAGCACATAGCGATATAAGCGCCTCCATATGCTTTTCTTAGTATCAGCGTTATTTTTGGGACAGTTGCTTCCGAATAGGCATACAACACTTTTGCTCCATGTCTAATTACGCCATTGTGTTCTTGAGATGTACCGGGAAGGTAGCCTGGTGTATCTACAAATGTAATAAGAGGGATGTTGAATGCATCGCAGAAACGTACAAAACGAGCGATTTTGTCAGATGAGTTGATGTCAAGAACGCCTGCAAGGTATTTTGCCTGATTAGCTACTATGCCTACCGTTTTCCCGCCGATTCTTCCAAATCCAATGACGGCATTTTGTGCAAAAAGTTCATGTAATTCCAAAAAGTCTCCATTATCTACAACGCTTTTTATAATATCTTTTACATTATAGCCTTTGTTTGGTTCAGTTGGCACTGCATTAATTAATTCAGGAGTTTTTCTATCAACAGGGTCTTCTGTATCGTAAGTCGGGGGTTCCTGTAGATAATTATCTGGAATAAACGAAAGAAGTTTTTTGGCGGTTTCTATTGCACTTTTATCATCCGGAGCAAGAAACTGTGCTACTCCGCTTTTCTGGTTATGAACCATCCCTCCCCCTAATTCTTCGTGTGTTACGTTTTCTCCTGTAACAGCCTTTACTACATTTGGCCCGGTTATGTACATCATTGCTTTTTCAGTCATAATAACAAAATCAGTTATTGCAGGTGAGTAAACTGCGCCTCCTGCAGTTGGCCCCATAGCAATAGAAATTTGGGGCACTACACCGGATGCCTTAACATTTCTTATAAAAATTTCTCCGTATCCCCGTAAAGAGTCAACTCCTTCTTGAATACGTGCTCCTCCGGAATCATTCATACCTATGAACGGAATTCCAAGTTTCATTGCCATATCCTGCATTTTTGCAATTTTTAGCGCATGCATCTCTCCTAAAGAGCCACCTACTACGGTAAAATCTTGAGCGTATAATGCAATCCGTCTTCCGTTGACTTTTCCTATTCCTGTTACTACACCATCTGCCGGAATGTCTTTTTTGTCTAATCCAAAGTAAGTAGAGCGTGTTTTTTCAAACATATCAAATTCTTGAAATGTCCCAGGGTCTACGAGAAGCCCTATTCTTTCGCGGGCTGTTAGTTTCCCCTTGGCATGTTGTTTTTCTACCGCAGTTTTACCGCCCTGGTTTGCAATTTTTTCTTTCTTTTCCTTCAATTTAAGAACTACTTCTTTTATGTCCATTTTACCTCCTTGGTATAATTTATGTCAGCTTTAAAATAAAACTCGTTTCAATTGTATTAGAAAATGCCTAAAATGTCAATGACTTTTTGAGTGTTTATTCTCTCCTGTAAGGCTTTAGCAATGCAGATGGGTAAGAGGCATTTCTTGCAATAAGAATTAAAACAATAATGGTAAGTATATAAGGAAGCATTAGGTATACTTGAAATGGTACCTTTATTGGTGTGCCCTGCAATCTTAACCCTATTGCATCAATGCTACCGAAAAATAACGCTCCCCATAATACTTTTGACGGTATCCAATTAGCAAATATTACAAGAGCGATTGCTACCCAGCCTCTTCCGGCAACAATGTCATATA
>JALTHX010000019.1:0-5363 GCA_027076005.1 Caldisericaceae bacterium | reverse complement strand
TTTGGCAAAATGGCAGCGTTGAATGGAAACGAGCTTACGGCTATTCCTCTTGAATACGCAACCGGAAAACTGAAGCTTGTTTCAAAAGAATGGATTGATTTGTTAAAGGTATTTCTGAAATGAAAAGAATAGCAGTACTTACTTCCGGAGGTGATGCCTCCGGTATGAATGCGGCAATTAGAAGCGTGGTACGTGTTGGCTATGTAAGAGGTATTGAAATAATCGGAATTTACCATGGGTTTAGAGGGCTTTTGGATAAAGATTTTCACCCTCTTTTGCCAAGAGATGTCAGTGGAATATTAGAAAGAGGCGGAACAATACTAAGGACAAGCAGAGTACCTGAGTTTAAAAGTATTGAAAATCAACAAATAGCTGTGAAAAACCTTCAAGAAGCACATATAGAAGGCCTAATCATAATAGGGGGAAACGGTTCGCAATCAGGTAACCTTGCTATTTCAAAAACCGGATTTCCAACTATGGGTATTGCTTCAACAATCGACAACGACCTTTGGGGAACAGACTATACGATCGGTTTTGATACTGCCGTCAATACTGCAATAAATGCAATTGACAAAATAAGAGATGCCGCCGTTTCTCACGGACGCACATTTATTGTAGAGGTAATGGGTAGGGAGGCTGGATTTATTGCTCTTGACGCAGGCCTTGGAGGTGGAGCTGATTTTATTCTTGTTCCTGAGGTATCTTTTAACATTCAGCAGATTGTAGAGAATATGAGAGAGGCTTTTAAAAAAAGCAAAATGCACCATCTTATCGTTTGTGCAGAGGGTGCTATACATGCAAGGGATCTTGAAAAAGAAATTAAAAAATATATGCCCGAAGCAGATACTCGAGTTTCAGTGCTTGGTTATATTCAAAGGGGAGGTGCCCCTACGCGTTTTGATAGGATACTTGCTTCAGAGCTCGGGGAATACGCAATAGATGCGCTTCTCAAGGGGGAAAAGGGAAAATTAGCAGGGATTCAGAATAATAAAATTACGCTAATTCCGTTAAAAGATGCAGTAACTAAAAAGAAACATTTAGATAAGAAACTTTACAGGCTTGCAGAGGAAGTGTCAGTTTAGATGAAACACTTTTTTCAATCAATGCGGTTTCAGCTAACAACTATTTTAGTGCTCTTTGTAGTTTTTACTATGGTGTTCATAACCTCTGTAATGGTAAACAGTATGCGGAATGAAATCTTCTCCGTTGAAACCAAGAGAATAGAGGTTGTTACAGACCAACTTGTTGAAAAATATAAAAAATTATACGAAGGTAATGCCTGGCAGTACGATTTTGGGCATATATCCATTGATAAACAGCGGCTTTACCTTCAAAAGTTTCTTAAACCGGCTTTTAATGAGTATATAGTGAGTTTAAAAAAGAGTTTTCCTGAGCTTGAGATGGGATACTATATTCCTCCGATAGAAAATGAGGTATCTTATCTCAGTGACAGTGAATATAAACTCAGCAAAAAACTTACCGTTATAAAACCGGTATACACGAAAAAAATGGAAAAAGGATATATATTTGTAGATGAACCCTATCCAATCATAATGAAGTCAGTAAATGAAATAAGGGAAGAATCTAACCGAGTAACCGTATATTCGGCACTTTTTGCAGCAATCTTTGTGCTAATTGTAACCTCTATATTTACGTTTAAAATTGTAAAAATTAAGAAGGGCCTTAAAACACTTGAAAAGGATTTGGATTATAGAATACCAAAATTTTCAGGTGAGATTGGAGATATTGCCATTTCTATCAACACAATGGCTGAAAGTTTGAAGCGAAATATAGAAGAATCTCAACGAAATGAAGCATTAAGGACGCTTGGAATGTTTACTGCAGGCGTGGTGCACGAGGTACGTAACCCTCTTACATCAATAAAAGGTTTTGCGCAAATACTTCAGAAGAAGCTACAAGATAAACCTGAAGAAAAATACGTAGAGCCCATATTGAGAGAGACCGACAGGTTGAGTCGAATTGTAAGAGATCTTTTAAATTATGGAAAACCAACGCCACTCAAAAAAGTAAAAATGAATGTTTCGGAATTCTTTAACCAGATTATTTCTCTTGCAAAGCAATTTGCAGGCAGTAAAGAAATAGAATTTAGGAAAAACTGCGGGGAAATTGAAATTTTGGCAGACGAGAAGAAATGTGAAGAACTGTTCTTAAACCTTATGATAAATAGTATTCAATCAATGGATAGCAAAGGCATAATTGATATAAGCTGTGAAAAATTCGGAGAATTTGTAAAAATTACTGTGTCGGATACAGGTAAGGGAATGGATAAAGACCAGCTGGAACATATTTTTGTGCCTTTCTATACTACAAAGGCTGAAGGAACAGGGCTTGGGCTTGCAATTGTATACAGGGTTGTAAAAGAACACGGCGGAAAGATAGAAGTTAAAAGTGAAAAAGGTAAAGGGACAACGTTCTATGTGTATCTGCCTGTTTAGAGAGGTGAAATATGAAGCTTAAAAAATATACCATACTTGTCGCAGATGACGAAGAAAACGTAAGAAGTTTGCTTAAAGAAATCCTTGGTGAGGAAGATTATACTGTAATAGAAGTAGATAATGGGAAAAAGGCAGTTGATTCGGTGCTTAAAAAATATCCGGATTGTGTTCTATTGGATATACGGATGCCTGTAATGGACGGAATGGAGGCGTTTCTAAAAATAAGGGAAGTTGCACCGGACCTTCCTGTCATTTTCCTTACTGCATACGGCAGCTCGGATATAGCAATCAAGGCAATGAAAAAGGGTGCTTATGATTATCTGACAAAGCCTTTTGACATAGACGAGCTTAAGATTAAAGTTAGAAAAGCCATTGAGCTAAAGGAACTCACATCCAGCCTGGAAAACACAAAATTCAACAGAAAATATAAACAGGATGAGATAGTGGGCGAAACTCAGGGTATGCAAGATGTTTATAAGGCAGTTGGGCGTGTTGCAGATTCAGATGCAACCGTTTTGATACGAGGGGAAAGTGGTACAGGAAAAGAGCTTGTTGCACGAGCGATATACTTACACAGTAACAGAAGAAATAAGCCATTTATTGTAGTAAACTGTGCAGCAATTCCTGAAAATTTACTTGAGTCAGAACTTTTTGGGCATGAAAAAGGAGCTTTTACGGATGCAGTTTCTCGCCATATCGGTAAGTTTGAACAAGCAGGAAGTGGAACAATATTTCTTGATGAAATAGGAGATATGAGCTTATCCCTTCAGGCAAAACTTCTTAGGGTGTTGCAAGAGAAAACATTCGAAAGAGTCGGAGGCCATGAAACTCTTACATCAAGTGCACGCATACTTGCCGCTACTAATAGGAATCTTGAAGAACTCGTTAGCAATGGAAAGTTCCGTGAGGATTTATACTACAGACTAAACGTTGTAACAATTACTATTCCCCCTCTTAGGGAACGAAAAGAAGATATCCCGTTGCTCGTTGCTTATTTTGTGGCAAAGTATTCAAAAAAGTACGGAAAGGCCGTACAAGGTGTTTCTGAGGATGCAATAAAGATTTTTATGGATTATGATTGGCCCGGAAATGTAAGAGAGCTTGAGAATACAATAGCAAGAGGAGTAATTATTACATCTGCCCCCCTTATTATGGAAGAAAATTTACCAGCTGCACTAATGGAGAGCATTAAAAATAAATCAGGTGAAAAAGGTTCAAATAGCTCAAATACAAATCGTAACAAGGTAAATTCTTCCGACGAAATAATACCTCTTCCCAATGCAATTAGCCGGCTTGAGAAAGAAATGATTACAAAAGCGCTTAAAAAATCTAATGGAAACAAGACAAAAGCTGCAAAAATGTTAGGAATTTCAAGAAAATCATTATTTAATAAAATCAGAGACTATAAAATAAATATGGATGATAATTAGAGAGGGGCAGTCGTTACCCCTCTCTTTGCACGCTTTCTTACGGATATGTAATCGTTATTGTACGAGTATCAGGATCCCACGCCACATTTGCATTAAATGATTCTACAATAAATCTCAACGGTACCATCGTCCTTCCGTTTATAATCTGCGGTGGGACATCGAGAGTTACTTCTTTTCCGTTAACTGATGCTTTATTGCTGCCTATTTGAAGTTTAATGTCCGTGCTTCCAAAGTTAATCTCAACAATTCTAAGAACTGGATCCCATTTTACATCAGCACCAAAAGATTCGCTGATAACCCTTAACGGAACCAAAGTCCTATTCTTTATAATTACCGGGGGTGAATCCAAAGAAACTACCTCCCCATTTACAATTGCATTCTTGTTCCCTATCTGAAGTTTCATAGAAATTGCTTTTACGTATTTTACTAAAATCTTTTTCTCCGTTACCTGACCGTTTTTTGTTGCTTTTATGTCAATGGTGTTTTCGTTGCTAACAAGCTGAACAGTTTTTGTGAAAGACCCATTTTCGGAAACATCTACCTTTTCGCCATTTACCTGCACTTGTGCGCCAACATCTGTTTGGCCTGTGACGACAATACTCTGTTCGTATACAATAGTGCCATCTTGAGGTGAAATTATCGTGAGGCTTGGGGGAGTGGCAGGTTCAGAATTGAAAGTTATTGTAATATTTTTTTGGCTTGTATTTCCTGCCTCATCCGTTATAGTAATAACAAAGGTTTTTGTTCCCTGTCCCGTAAGAATTGTTTCAAAACTGCCATCAGGCTTGATCGGTATAACATCTCCGTTAATCTGGATTGCGGCATTCTTTTCTGTTTTCCCTATAAGTTTTACAGAAGCTCCGCTTACAGAATTGGAAGACGGGGAAGTTATTGTAACCTCTGGAGGTATTGTATCTACTTTGAACGCAATGGAATTTACCTTACTTTCTTTATGCCCCATATGGTCTATCGCATAATAAAACAATGTATGGGCTCCATCAGCAATCGATATTTTTTCTCCATTATATAACGTAGGGGAGTTTTCATCTATGTAATAGTAGATTGCAGGATTTGGGTCAGTCGGGCTTTCTGCACTTAAAGTAACAATGGGATGCGTAATGTAGTAATCATTCTTACCGTCAGGTTTTGTAGGAGTTATGTTCGCAAAAGATTTTGGAAGTAAAGAAATTTCAAATGCCACTGAAAATGCAGGGGTTGTTTCTTGGGAGGTAAAAACAGTAAGTGTATATATGCCGCCTGATTCTGGATTTTTTAAGCCGGCTTTATCCGTTATTTCTACTGTCACTTTTTCGTCCCCCTGTATACTAATTGGAACTTTAACGATGAGAGAGTTCTCGTTCGTTATAGGGTTTTCCAAAAGAGTTACGTCGTTTACTTTGATATCATCTTTTGCAATAGTCTGTGGCAGGTATGTTCCTTCAGGGAAAAGAATAGTGATTGAATCTTTGCCCTTAGT
>JALTHX010000018.1:0-1709 GCA_027076005.1 Caldisericaceae bacterium | reverse complement strand
GTGGAATATATTGATAAAGTTGTTATTGTTGACCAGTCCCCGATAGGAAGGACTCCGCGCTCTAACCCGGCAACTTATACGGGAATATTCACCCCCATTAGGGAGCTGTTTGCTTCTCTCCCAGAATCAAAAGCACGTGGATACAAACCCGGCAGGTTTAGCTTTAACGTAAAAGGGGGCAGATGCGAATCCTGCCAGGGGAATGGTTATATAAAGGTGACGATGCAGTTTTTGCCCGACGTGTATGTGCCCTGCGAGGTTTGCAAGGGGAAGCGCTATAATAAAGAAACACTGGAAGTTACGTATAAAGGAAAAAGTATTGCTGATGTGCTTGATATGACCGTTACGGAAGCACTGAAATTCTTTGAGCATATCCCTCAGGTAAGGCGGAGGTTACAGCTTCTTGAAGATGTAGGGCTTGGATATATCAAGCTCGGGCAATCCGCACTTACGCTTTCCGGCGGAGAAGCACAGCGTGTGAAACTTGCCTCGGAGCTTCAAAAAAAAGGTACCGGGCGCACGATTTACTTTTTGGATGAGCCGACAACAGGATTGCATTTTGCAGACGTGCACAAACTCATCGATGTGCTGAATAAGCTTGTGGATAAAGGCAATACCGTAATTGTGATAGAACACAATATGGATGTTATAAAATCGGCCGATTATGTCGTTGACCTCGGGCCTGAAGGCGGTGATAAGGGCGGATACGTGGTTGCAACGGGCACTCCGGAAGATATCGCCAAAAACGCCAATTCTTACACCGGTTTTTATCTCCGCAATGTCTTATCCGTACCAGGTACCAAGCGGACATATATTGGAAATGATGATAAATAAATGCATTAATGTATATATTAATTTGTTACTTTTTTTGAAAATGTCCTATTGGTACCTGGTACCAGGCGGACATTTTTGTCGAAAGGGGGGTATAAATGGGTAGGGAAAATCGAGTAGTTTTTGAAAATGCAGTATATCATGTGATCAATAGAGGTAACAGGGGGAACAATATTTTCCTTTCAGACCAGGATAGAAGATATTTTCTCAGGAAAATTGCTGCGTTTAGCAAGGAATACTCAGTGGATATATTTTCCTACGTGTTAATGGACAATCACTATCATCTTTTACTGAGAACCACCTTTCCAAACCTTCCGGTATTTATGCATAGACTGGACCTTGTGTATACAAAATATTTTAATTACATACACGGAATGAATGGGCATCTTTTTCAGAACCGATATAAATCTTTTTTGATAAATTCGGATAGTTATTTTGTTTCCGTGCTTCAATATATTGCTCTGAATCCTGTTTTTGCAGGTATTATTATTGACGCTGAAAATTATTTATGGGGAAGCTACCATTTTATTCTTGGAGAAGAATGTCCTGGCTGGCTCAAGCTTAGTCAAGCACTTTCTTTAGTCTCTCTTACAGAGAAAGATTATATTTTATTGGTGAATAACAGAGCTGTAAGCTTAGAAGATTTTTTACAATTTGAATCACAGGGCAAGTTTCCAAAGGCCCAAATAGAGATTTTTATCTCCAGAATTGAAGAAAAAACGGGTTCTATTGAAAACAATAAAAAATTAAAGGATGTTGTGATTTTTTATTGTTTGTCCTTAGGCGCTCAGAAATCTGATGTAGCAGAATTGCTGAGTATAAGCCCACGAACTGTTCGAAGAATTTTTAATAAGACTGCAAAGGAGATAGAAAAAGGC
>JALTHX010000017.1:0-1718 GCA_027076005.1 Caldisericaceae bacterium | reverse complement strand
AGTTAAATCGAGCTTTTTTCTTATTTTTCTTATCTCAGTCAGGTTTGGAAGCATAGATGCAAAAAAGAATGAAGGTATATAAGTCTTATTCTTATTGGAATATTTCTGTCAAAAAGATTGATATTATTGTAGTGTTTAGGAGGAGATGGTGATAAAATGAAAGGAAATAAAGCGGATGAAAAAGAAAAGACCTATCTAGAGGCCAAATCAAAAAAGAAAAATAGCGAGGAGATTGCGGAACTGGAGAGCCTTTTCGTCAGCTTACACATAAAGAATGGATGGAAGGGATATGGATGGAAAGTTGCAGCCGCCAGATACAATACACTTTCTGATAAGTATCCTGAAGAACTCAAGAGAATAATAAGAAAGCATCTAGGACGAAATGAGCTAAGAAAATTTGTTGAGGATAACTATGGAAGGCGGCTTTTCGTAACTCTTCAGTTGGATGAGACAAAAGATGATGTCGAAAAACTAAAAGAAATTGTAAAATGGGTTAAAAGAGGCGGAAAAATAGAAAATGAGGATGTGGAAGAAATATTATGGATATATGAAGCCACGAACAGAGAGATGAGAGAAAATCTAGAAACATACTTGAAATATCTTCAGAAAATAGGGCAACTCGTGAAACACCTCTCAGAAGTTGTTGAAAACAACTTAGATGTGAATTACGATGAATTCTTCAATCCTCTCGGAGTAACCATTAAAAACCCCTCGCATTAGCCCTGTGCTCTATTTCGTCTTCACAACACCCGTATGCAACCTGAACTGCCGGTACTGCGGCGGAACCATACCCGAAGAGGTCATGCCCCACGAGATAAGCTATGATTTCAATGACCTCAGGAGGTTCATGGAGAATGACCCCGAGGCTGACATAGCATTCTACGGCGGGGAGCCGCTGCTGAAAATGGACTACATGGAGCGCATAATGGACGAGATAAGGGCTAGGAACTTCTTTTTGCAGACGAACGGGATATTTTTGAACCACGTTAAGCCGGAGATGCTTGAAAGGATGCATACCATACTGGTTTCCCTGGATGGTCCCGAGGAAATCACCGATTATTACCGTGGAAAAGGGGTTTACAGTGCTGCGGTGAAGAACGCCGAGCTAATAAGGAAAAAAGGATTTGAAGGGGACCTTATTGCAAGAATGGCGGTCTCGCAGGAGAGCGACATATACAGGGATGTAATGCACCTCCTGTCCTTATGGCCCTTCGACCATGTGCACTGGCAGCTGAATGTGGTATGGGACCCTGAGGGTTCCTGGAAGGACTTCAGGGCATGGCTCACCGACTCATATTATCCCGGGCTCAGAAGGCTGGCTGATTTCTGGATAAATGTCATAGAGAACGAGGGAAGGGTTCCGGGAATAGTGCCTTTTCAGGGCGTCATGAAAAGATTGTTCGGACTTGAGAAACCCGGGCTTCCGTGCGGTGCAGGCAGGGATGCATTCGCAATAGCCACCGACGGCGAGATTCTTGCATGCCCGATAGGCGGGGAGTTCGAGTGGAACCGTCTGGGAAACATAAGAGACAAGGAACCCAAAGATGTCAGGAACTCGGTTTTTCCTGATGAACCGTGCCCTTCATGCCCATATTACGATGTGTGCGGTGGAAGGTGCCTTTTCGCCAATAAGGAGAGGTTGTGGGGCGATGACGGCTTTGCCCTGATATGTGAGACCGTGAAATATCTGATAGATCTGATGAATAAGATAAAACCGA
>JALTHX010000016.1:0-1720 GCA_027076005.1 Caldisericaceae bacterium | reverse complement strand
GTTTCGTGTACATTATGGTCGGTTATTAGAATACCGATATTTCTGTCTTTCAGCCGCGACACGATACTTTGGATATCTTCCACGGCAATCGGGTCAATTCCTGCAAACGGCTCATCCAGTAAAATAAATTTGGGGTCGGTAGCCAGAGATCGTGCAATCTCAGTTCGCCGGCGTTCACCACCGGAAAGCTGAAATCCTTTGCTTTTCCTAATACGGTTCAAGCCAAACTCTTCCATCAGTTGCTCAAGAATTTCTTTTTGTCTCTCTTTTGAAAACTTCGTCATTTCCAAAACCGCTTTAATATTATCCTCTACTGTCAATTTTCTGAAAACCGATGCTTCTTGAGGCAAATAACCAATTCCCCGTTGTGCCCGTTTATACATCGGTTCTGAGGTTAAATCCAAGTCATCAAGAAAAATATTTCCTTCGTTAGCTTTTATAAAACCAACAATCATATAAAAAGTAGTTGTCTTTCCTGCACCGTTTGGACCTAATAAGCCAACTATCTCACCTTGTTTTACTTCTATATCCACATGGTTTACAACCACCCGTTTTTTGTATTTTTTGACTAATTGTTTTGCTGCTAATTTCATTTATTTACCTTTAGTTCATAAAGTTTTTAAAGTTAAAAGTGCATGGTTCTTAATTTCTAAATTCGCTATTCTTAATTCTTTATAATTAATACTGCATCATTTTAAGTTTAGGTTGAGTAAAATTTTCATTCATTAATATATTATCGTATTAACATATCATTCATTCGTAATTCCTAATTCGTCATTCATAATAAATCAAGAAATCCCCTCTTTTAAAATATCATGCAAATGAATCATCCCTACATATTTACCATTATCTTCCACTATCAATTGTGTAATCGCATTTGTTTCCATAATCTTTAATGCTACCGAAGCCAAAAGATTTTTGTCTATGGTTTTAGGATCTGGCGACATTACATTTCCTGCTTTTAATGTCATAAAATTCTCATTTCGTTCAATCATTCTGCGAATATCACCATCAGTAATAATACCGGTAACATCACCACCTATAGCATTTAAAACAGCTGTAGCTCCCATTCTTTTTGATGAAATCTCAACCAAGACATCTTTTATAGAAGTATCTTCTTGTACCTGTGGTGGATTTGCATTCATTAATGTTTCTACTTTATAATACAACTTTTTACCAAGACTTCCACCCGGATGAAAACGGGCAAAATCGTCTTCGGTAAATCCTCGTAATTCAATCAGACAAGAAGCCAAAGCATCACCCATTACCAGCTGTGCCGTAGTGCTCGAAGTGGGAGCTAAATTATTAGGACACGCTTCTTTGTCAACTGTCGTCAACAAAATGGCATCTGAATTCTTCGCCAAAAAAGAATTGCTGTCACCTACCATTCCAATTAAAAAATTTCCCATATCCTTAATAATAGGAACTAACGAAATAATTTCCGGTGTATTGCCGCTTTTAGAAATACAAATGACAATATCATCTTTTTGGACAATTCCCAAGTCACCATGAATAGCTTCAGCGGCATGCATAAACACCGATGGCGTTCCTGTAGAATTGAGTGTAGCAACAATTTTTTTACCGATATTGGCACTTTTACCAATACCTGTGATAATTAATCTTCCGGCAGATGAAAAGATTTTTTTTACAACCATTTCAAAATTTTCATCTATAAACCCCTCTAAGCCAGCGATTGTAGCTGTCTCAAAACGAATTGTTC
>JALTHX010000015.1:0-1740 GCA_027076005.1 Caldisericaceae bacterium | reverse complement strand
TTAGCCAGTGTCGTTGCACAATACGAATCCGAGGATGTGTATCATTCTTTAAGAGAAGAATGGACGGAACAGGGAGTTGTTTTTCTGGATATGGACGGGGGTTTACGGGAGTACCCTGACATTGTAAAGGAGTATTTCGGTGCTGTTGTTCCTTATACGGATAATAAATTTGCCGCACTGAATACCGCCGTGTGGAGCGGAGGGTCTTTTGTCTATGTGCCCGAAGGTGTGGAGGTGGCTATTCCTCTGCAGGCTTACTTTAGAATAAATGCAAAAAATATGGGACAATTCGAGAGAACGCTTATCATTGCAGAGAAGGGCAGTAAAGTGCACTACATTGAGGGTTGTACCGCACCTATTTATTCTACGGATTCATTGCACTCTGCAGTTGTTGAAATAGTAATTAAGGAGGGTGCAAGGGTTACTTACTCGACGGTCCAGAACTGGTCTAAGAATGTGTACAATCTGGTTACGAAGAGGTCTCTGGTTCATAAAGACGGGCTTATGGAATGGGTGGACGGTAATCTGGGTTCAGGGGTGTCAATGAAGTATCCCGGTGCAATACTAAAGGGAAAAGGCGCCAGAACTGAAATTCTTTCTGTTGCCATGGCTTCTGCGGGACAGCAGCAGGATGTCGGAAGCAAGGTTGTTCACATGGCCTCGGATACTTCATCTACGATTGTTTCAAAATCCATAAGCAAGAACGGCGGAAGGTCTTCGTTCCGGGGGCTTGTAAAGGTCGTGCCCGGCTTAAGCGGTGTAAAAGCCTCCGTCCGTTGCGATGCTCTCATTATGGACGAAAATTCCAGGTCGGATACGTACCCGTATCTTGATATCAACAGTCCGGAAGTTGAGATAGGCCATGAGGCGACAGTTACAAAGATAGGTGAGGAGAAGCTGTTCTATTTAATAAGCAGGGGTGTATCCGAAATAGACGCCTCCAAGATGATTGTAAACGGTTTTATAGAACCTGTTGTAAAAAGATTGCCCATGGAATTTGCCGTTGAAATGAACAGGCTGATAGACCTTGAAATAGAGGGAAGTGTGGGATGATAACTGCCGGAAACTTAATAAGAGAAAAAGAAAAGTCAGAGAAACTTAAGGCAATACGGCTTCGATTTCTGGAACTGTCTAATAGACTTCCATTTCCCGGTAAGGATGATGAAAACTGGAAGAATACAAATTTAAAGGACTATCTAAAACCGGAAGTCGCTTTGGCGCAACAGTATGATTTTTCAGAAGTGCATAGCGGGATAGCTGCCCGAAGTTTTCCGGATGGCTGTAGTATACACAGCATAGGGGAAGCTGCAGAGCTGGGGTATCTCGATGCTCTTAAGGGAATAGAAAAATCAATTCGATACTCTCCGGATGCCATGGTTCGGGCGCTCTTTACAAGAGGAATTTATGTTAGGGTTCTAAAGGGAAAAAGCGGCAGTAATAGTGTAAAGATAGATATTGAAAACACCGTTTTAGAAAAGTATGTTTTTTACTGGATTATAGTAGATGTGAAACCAGGGGTTAATGCAGTTATAGTTGAAAGTACAAAGAATTCCGGTAAACTTTTCGGTGAAATAGATATACTTTCAGGAGCCGGTTCGAAAGTTCAATATGTTAGTGCGGATAGTACTGCCGGATCAGGATTTCACAGAAAAAAAGTGTTGATATCTGCCGATAAAAATTCTTCAATTTATACATATACCGCTGCTACAGGCGCCGGTGATTTTCGGGGAGAACTTGAAC
>JALTHX010000014.1:0-15533 GCA_027076005.1 Caldisericaceae bacterium | reverse complement strand
GGGCTTCTTATGATAAACCATGCTTTTCATATCTATATTGAAATAGCGCTATTTGTAGACTTGTTTATGGGAGGCGCATCAAATATTTTCTATTTCTATGCAAAAATGTTTGTTGTATTTGTTGTTCTTATTTTCTTTGACGAAGTACTGCCGCGGTTTAGAATTGATGATGCGGTGCGGTTTTATTGGAGATGGCCTACTATTCTTGCACTGATAGGCCTTATTATTGTTTTGGTGAGATAGGAGGTATGTGTTATGGATAAAATGACGGAAGAACAGTACAGGGCAATCAGCAATATGCTGAGGAAACGTTCCCTATGGATGCTTCATTACTGTACTGGATGCGGGGCAATGGAACTTCCTCCGACAATGACATCCCGTTATGATATGGAAAGATTTGGTATCGTTCCGTATGTAACACCAAGGCAGGCAGATATTTTACTTGTTACAGGATATGTAAATATAAAGACGCTAAGAAGAATTGTAACAGTTTATGAGCAGATGCTTGACCCCAAATATGTAATAGGATTTGGCTCTTGTCCGATAAATGGAGGAGTTTATTGGGATTCTTATTCTGTTATCAAACAACTTGACAAATATATCCCTGTAGATTTGTATATTGCAGGCTGTATGCCGAGGCCTGAGGCGGTAATTAGTTCTTTTAGGCATTTAATGGACTTAATTGATAAAGGGCAGGCTAATGGGTATAGAAGATATAAAGAAAATTATGAATACTATGAGAAGAATCAAAGGAAGGTGCTGGGATGACAGGCATAGTAGATAAAGTCAAGCAGGTTGACGGTGCAGCCGTTACTGTGCAAAGAGATAACAGAATTTTTGTGGATGTTTCAAAAGATAAACTCACTGGTGCTCTTTACAGTATGAAGCTTTTAGGGTTTAACCAGCTCTCTATAATGAGTGCTGTGGATAGAATTGAAGATGGTCAGTTTGAAATATTCTATGTTCTGTATAATTATAAGGAAAAGGTAAATGGTGTTGTCCGTACGAGAATTTCACGTGACAAAGCCGAAATTGAAACAGTGGAGAAAATTTATACGCCTGCGCATACATACGAGAGAGAACTTACGGAAATGTTTGGAATAAAAGTTTTAGGCAACAGTGACAGCGGAAAACCTTTTATTCTTGAGAACTGGAAGGGACAACCTCCTATGCGTAAGGATTTTGATTCTGTAGGATATGTGAATAGTCATTATGAATTTAGGCATTCTGCGGAAGAAGAAACGGAGGGAAAAGATGAGTAAAAGTTACGAACTTTTTATAGGGCCCAACCATCCCGGTATTCCTGGGAACTTTTCTCTTCACCTTGAACTTGAAGGCGATACAATTATTTCTGCAAAAGGTGATCCCGGGTATTTGCACAGGGCATTTGAAAAAGGAATGGAGAACAGGCTTTACATCCAGAATCTTGCGCTGATTCCCCGAATTTGCGTGCCAGAGCCTGATATAAACGAAGCCGGATACTCTATGGCGATTGAGGACTTAATGGGTGTTGAAATACCGGAACGTGCAAAATATATAAGAACAATTGTCCTTGAGCTTGCAAGAACCACCGCATACCTGCTATGGATGGGTGGATATGCTGCTTCCCTCGGATTGTATACTCTTGGCCAGTGGGCAACAGGTGACAGAGATTACGCAATTGATATGTTCTCGGAACTTACAGGTGCTCGTGTGTATCATATGTATATCTGGCCGGGTGGCGTGCGTAGGGACTTACCTGAAGGATGGGAAGAAGAAGTTCTTGGATATGTGAAATATCTTAGAGATAAACTTGTGGATTATGACAACCTGTTTTTTAAAAACGCAATGTTTATTCACAGAGCGAAAGGAATTGCGAAAATTACTCAGGAGCAAGCTCTTGAATGGGGAGCGACAGGGCCAGTCCTTAAAGCAACGGGTATTGCTCAGGATGTGAGAAAAGATGATCCTTATGCAGCGTATCCTTACCTTGATTTTGATGTGCCAACTCTTACTGAAGGCGACTCCTGGGCACGTGCCATTGTGAGAAGATTTGAGATTGATAATTCATTAAGCTTGATAGAACAGGCTATAAAGAAAATACCTAAAAAAGGGCCTGTCTGGACAAAGATGCCGAATCCGTTTAAATGGTATGTCCCTGCAGGAGAAACGTACGCAAAGGTTGAATCTGCAAGAGGGGAGCATGGATTCTATATGGTAGGTGATGGAACAGGGAAACCTTACAGAGTTTCAGTGCGTGGTGCATCTACTCCCCATATGTTTACCATTGCTGAGAAATTGCTTGTTGGGGCAAGGCTTGCCGATGCTTCGCACATATTGCTGAGCCTTGATATATGTCCACCAGAGATAGATAGGTAAGGGGTGAAACAATGGATAAAGACGAAATGAACAAAAAAATAGAAGAATACGAGAATGGAAGTTTGATAAAGCCGCTTTCTTCGGTAAAGTACCTCTTTAAAAAACCCCACACTTTACAATATCCAAAGGAAACAAAGCCTGTTCCGGAAAGGTATAGGGGCTTCCATATAAATGATGTGGATAAATGTATTGGTTGTGGCAACTGCAGGGACATTTGCCCCTGTGCGGCAATTGCGATGGTTGACCCAAACGGCGTGCATCCCATAGAAGTGAAAGAGGGTAGTAACCCGGTAAGGCCTCAGATAGATTACGGCCGTTGTTCCTACTGCGGGCTGTGCGTTGAGGTTTGCCCGACTGGTTCTTTGAAACTTTCCAAAGACCTTATTTATACTTCTCCTGATGCAGATTCTTTTGTTTGGATTCCTCTCGAAGAACAAGGCAGAGAGCCGGGATTTACGCAGAGTGATGAAATTACTCCTCTTATGCTTGAAAAAGAGGAAATGCAGGAGCTTGAACCAGATGTCCGTAAGAAAACATTTGAAGAGCTTATCCTTGGATTTAATGAAGAGCAGGCAAAGAAAGAAGCGATGCGTTGCCTCGGGTGTGGAGTTTGTATGCAGGGATGCCCGGCTCATATGAAAATTCCTGAATACATCCAGGCGATATTTGACGGGGATAATACGCTTTCTGTAAAATATATGCTTGAAGATAATGCTTTGCCAGGAATATGCGGAAGAATTTGCACACATGCTTGTCAGGACGACTGTGTATACAATTACAGGGGTGATGCAATACAGATAATGTGGTTAAAGCGCTTCGCAACCGACCAGCTGAAAGATTATGGAAAATCTGAGCTTGAAAAGATGCCAAAGAGCGGAAAGAAAGTTGCGGTGATAGGTGCAGGCCCGAGTGGGCTTTCTGCTGCATATTATCTTGCAACAATGGGGCATTCGGTAACAATATTTGAAAAACGTCCCACTGGAGGCGGAGCATTGGGCCTTGGGATTCCACTTTACAGGCTTCCTGTTTATGAGCTTGATAAAGAAATTAACCATATTAAATCAATGGGTGTAAAAATTAAGTTTAACACGGAAGTAGGCAAGGATGTTTCCTTCGAAGATTTGATGAAAAAGTACGACGCTACCTATATGGGCATAGGGCTTTCGTACGGGCGTTCAATCAGGCTTAAAGGGGAAGAGCACCCGGATGTTATACAGGGCGTTGATTTTCTGCGCAGTGTGAAAGTTGAAGGAAACAGAGAAATTCCAAAACGCGTTATTGTTATTGGTGGTGGAAACGTTGCAATGGATGTTGCAAGGACTGCTATAAGGCTTCAGCAAATTTCGCATGGTGGCGAAGACACGATGGTTCAAACAGTAAGTTTGGAAGATTGGGATATTATGCCGGCCTCTGGAGAGGAAGTGGAAGGAGCCCTTGAAGAAGGGGTAATCTTTAATCCGGGATGGGGTCCAAAACAAGTAATATTCGATGAGAATAATAAAATTAAAGGGCTTGAAATCGTGAAAGTAAAATCTGTATTTGACGAAAAGCACAGATTCCATCCAACATTCTTTGAGGACCAGGTAAAAGTACTTGAAGGAGATTTTATCATTGAATCAGTGGGACAGATGTATAATTTCTCCTTTATTCCTAAGGAAATGTTTGAGCAGCTTAAGTTCACTCCTCGCAGAAGAGTATGGGTTGATGAATATGGGGAAACATCTATTCCTGGCTTGTTTGCCGGTGGTGACCTGGTAGAAACTTCCAAGGGAAATGCAATATCCGCAATTGCGAATGGTCATAGAGCTGCAGTGGGTATTGACAGATATTTCCAGAAAAAAAAGTAGGAGGGGCTGATGAAGCTTATAGACAAGATATACTTTGAAGAACCAATAAGAGACCGTTTTTACAATGGTTTCTCGGAAGATGAGAAAGTGGTGCTTAAATATGACGGGAAAACAGGTGTATTTACTATGCGAAACTTTTTTACGCTTGCGAAGCCGGCAGAGAGGCTTGTTGCAAAGGAAGAGGATATCTGGCTGAAGGATCTCTCTGAAGATATGCAAATTCTCGGCAGAAACGGTTTTGAAAAAGTAAAGGAGATAATTAGGCGTGCAGTGTACGAACCCCTTTTTGTCGTTGAAACAGATACGAAAAAAACTGTTACGGGTGCAAGCCACCAGATTCCTGTAATCGATAATAATGAAGAAAAGTTAGTGCGTACTGAAAACCTAAAAGAAGGCGATATGGTTTACGTGGTAGAGAATGATGGGCTAAACGGGCACTACGAAAAGATTAAAAAGGTGGAAAAAGATAAAAACTTCAGGCTCTCGGTTTACGGAATGGTTACAGAATCCGGAGGCGCTATCATTAGTGGCATTTTTCAGAAAAGCTATTGATTAGCTGTAGGTATATTTTTGCAAGGCGGGTTTATCCCGCCTTTTTTCTTCCAGGTATTAGGATACAATAAAGATGTTTCCAATCTTTTAAATGGCTTATAAAAGGGAGGCAGGAATGAAATACTTTGTTGTTATTGACGGTGGAACTCAGAATGTAAAGGCATTTGTGTTCGATAGAAAGGGAAAGGTTGTTTCCAAAGCGGTTGCACCAGTAACTCCGTATTTTTCCAATGCACCAAACTTTGCTGAACAGGATGCTGAAGATTACCTTGCTACCGTAAAAAAAATGACGGAACAGGCAGTAAAAAATTCAGGAGTTTCCAATAATGATTTTCTTGCCGTTTCAATTACAACCCACAGAAGTACAATTATTCCGGTTGATAAAAAAGGAAAAGCAGTAAGGCCTGCAATTACCTGGCTGGACGAGAGAAAAACAGAGGGGCTTAGGCTTCCAAGAGGGGCGAGCAGATTACTTATACAGATTGCAGGAAAAGAATATATGATGAAAGAGTACCAGAGGCGCTCTAAGTTCAACTGGATGAAGAAGTACGAACCTGAAAATTACAGGAAAACATACAAATTCCTTACTGCATCTTCCCATATTTTTACTGCACTTACAGGTGAATTTAAAGACAGCTCATCGATGATTGTTGGAATATTTCCAATCGATTTGAAACACCTCAAATGGTACGATCTCCCTTTTGTCTATAAAGCGCTTGGTGTCACGCGTGAGAAACTGCCTGAATTGGTAAGCCCTACGGATGTTGCGGGATATGTTTCTTCTGAGGGAGCAAGGGAATTTGGTTTAAGGGAAGGTCTTCCCGTAATAATAGCTGCCGGTGATAAGCAGTCCGAACTTTTAGCTGCAGGCGGCATAAAAAGCGATATTGCAGAGATAAGTTATGGGACTGCCGCAGTGATTGAAATTCTGAGTGACCGTTTTGTATCACATCCCCATATGGACTTTTTTACGTGGGGAAGCGCCATACCAAACAAATGGGTACTTGAGGGTCTTGTAGGCGGCGGGTACTGGATGGTGTCCTGGTTTGAAAGGGAATTTGCAAAACATGAGCTGGCAGAAGCAAAAAAGCTCGGAATCTCCCCCGAGAGCCTTCTTGATAAGGAAATGGCGGAAATTGCCCCTGGCTCTGAAGGTTTAGTGCTACAGCCATATTGGTTCCCGTTTGCATTCGATCCTGCTTCGAGAGGTGCAATTATTGGATTTTCTGCAAAGCATACTCGTGTGCATGTTTACAGGGCGATTATAGAAGGAGTTGCTTATGAACTAAAAAGAGTGCTTGAAGTGATAAGAGACTATTCCGGTGAGTATCCCAAAACTCTTGTTGTGGGGGGTGGAGGTTCTGAAAGCTCGGAAATTATGCAAATTACATCAGAGATATTTAACCTTCCTGCAAAAAGAATGCATACTCCGTATCTGTCGGCGCTTGGTGCTGCAATAGATGCTGCTGTTGCAACGGGTGTTTATAAAAATTTTGAGCTTGCGATAAAAAATATGTCTCGAGTTAAGGATATTTTCTACCCTGAGCCAAAAAATGTAAAAATCTACGACAAATTATTTAACAAAATTTATAAGGATATTTATCCTTCTTTAAAAGGTTTGTACCACAGGATGGACAAAATTCTCAAAAATAAAGAGTAAGTTTTTGGGAATGGGCCAATTTTAGTATTTTTATTGGAAGTGTCCCATAAAAGCTGTTTTTATAAGGCTTATTGAGCGTATTGCTTTTATTTGCGCAGAAACGGAAACGGCTTAATTTTAAGTAAAAATTTCTGCAAGTGTTTTTGTTAGAAATGAGGGTGAAATTTTTGTTATGCACGATTTTTTTATAAATAGCCATAAACACGCACGCATTTATTTACAGTTTTATTACATAATTCAATAAATTGGTAATTTTGGAAAAATATCTGAAATAGCTACTCTTGAGAAACCCTTTGCCTATGCGCCTTTATTATTTTTTGAGTGTCTTATATAAAGAATAAATAAAAGGGGTTGAATATTCAACCCCTTAATTGTCAGTTTATTTAAGCAAACAGCTCTTTTCTCTTTATCCAATTAGTGCCTTCGGGTGTAATGAGCAGTACATCAATTGGGCCGCCCACTGTTTTTGCACGTGCCTGAAATCTTATTGTGTCAATCGTTGTTTTTACTGCATAAACGGCAAAGTCGATTGCATCTTGAAGGGGCATCGCATCCCATATAATTGGCGGTTTTTGTATCTGTATGAATTTTCCGCTTTTATCCCTTGTCCAGGCAGGTTGAAGAATCTCCGCAATAATATCTCCTTCCCCACCCCAACTCGCACCATAAAGAATTTTATTTGCTTCTTGCGAGTGATTTAACCTTTTAAGCTCAGCACGTTTTACATTGCAGTGATAAACGAATGGAATACTGAGCTTATCCTTTTTCTGGTAACCTGCAATATGAAAAGATGTGTCTGAAGTGGGAAATTTTCTTTTGAAGAAGTTAAGCAGCTTGTTTGCCACTGTTTCCACATCATCTTTAGCAGATAAATCTTCTTCTTCAAATTCTTTCAGGTGAAAGTCCATAGGTACTTTGCCAAGTAGAGATTCTCCGAAAGTACTTATTCCGATTTGCTGCTCTTTTAAAAGGTATGTTTTGTATACAAAATCAGAGCTAACTGTTTGAAGCGGGGGATATTCTTTTCCCGTGTTGTCTCTCCGCTGGATTGTAATACTCTGCCTGCTATCCGATGCCATCACTATCCCCGATGGTACATAAACTGTTATTATAAACGACATTTTCGCCCCCTTAATGCGATTTTGTTAAATAATCTATCTGTTTCTTTGTTAATTTATCTATTTTTATATCATTTGCCTTTAGCATTTCTTCGGCAACTTTCGTATCTATTTTCTCCGGTACGTTATATACTTTATTTTCCATTTTTCCTTTATTTTTCAACAGGTATTCGACGGAAAGAGACTGCAAAGCAAAGGAGAGGTCCATAATTTCTATTGGATGTCCGTCTGCACAGGCGAGATTTACAAGTCTACCTTCTCCCAAAACGTAAATCCTCCTCCTGTTCGGTAAGGTATATTCCTCTATATTTTTGCGCACAGTGCGTTTTTTTACGGCTATTTTCTCAAGTTCTTCCATATAAATTTCTACATTAAAGTGCCCTGCGTTTGCTAATATTGCGCCGTCTTTTAGAGTTTGGAAGTGCCTTTTGTCTATTACATTCGTATCACCGGTAGTTGTAACAAAGATGCTTCCGACTTTTGCCGCCTCTTTCATCGGAAGAACGGTAAATCCGTCCATATAAGCTTCCATTGCTTTTATTGGGTTAACTTCTGTTACGAAGACGCGTGCACCGAGCCCGTGCGCACGCATTGCAACACCTTTACCTACCCATCCGTATCCTGCAACTACTACGTTTTTTCCTGCAACGGTAACGTTTGTTGTGCGGATAATGCCATCCCAGCTGGATTGCCCTGTACCGTAACGGTTGTCAAAAAGGTATTTGCACTGTCCGTTGTTTACCGCGATAACAGGGAATTTTAGTTTGCCTTCATTTGAAAGCGCTTTGTCCCTTATTACACCTGTTGTTGTTTCTTCAGTTGCTCCGATAATGTTTTTTAGCAGCTCCTTCCTTTTTGTGTGTATAAGGTGTACCATATCTCCACCATCATCAACGATGATATGCGGCTTTATATCGGCAACTTTATTGTAATTTGCCCAATATTCTTTTTCGCTTTCTCCGTATTTTGCAAATACTTTTACTCCTTTTCCGGCAAGTGCTTCTGCCACGTCGTCTTGAGTGGTTAAAGGATTTGAGCCTGTAATTGCGACGTTTGCGCCTCCCTCAAATAGCACGTATGCAAGATTTGCGGTTTTCGCTTCAAGGTGCAGTGCTATTGCTATGTTCAACCCTTTTAATGGTTTTTCTTTTTTAAATCTTTTTTCAATCTGTTTCATTATGGGCATATTTTGCATTGCCCACTCCATTTTTAAATCTCCTGATGTTTTCTTCATTTTTCCTCCTTAAATCGTTTATTCCAGTCCGTTCTGGACTTTTGCTGCTTTTACTGTGTTTTTAAGAAGCATTAAAGTGGTTAGAATTCCAATTCCCCCCGGTACCGGAGTGATTGCTCCAGCAACGTCTTTTACATCATCAAAGTCCACGTCCCCTACAATTTTTCCGTTTGCCTTGTTTATCCCTACATCTATTACCACTGCCCCGCGTTTTACAAAGCTTCTGTCTATCATTTTCGCTTTACCTGTTGACACTACAAGAATATCGGCGGTTTGTGCAACCTTTGACAGATTTCTTGTGTGTGAGTGGCAGATTGTAACCGTGGCATTCTCTTTTAGAAGCAGAAGCGCAACAGGCTTTCCTACGATATTACTTCTTCCTATTATAACTGCTCTTTTCCCGTCTATTTGTGTTGTATTTTTTATTGTTTCAATAATGCTTTGTGCTGTTGCCGGTATAAAAAGGGGGTTGTCTTCAAGCAGCCTACCCATATTCATTGGGTGAAATCCGTCTATATCTTTGTTAGGAGCAATTGCATTCAAAACGGTTTTTCTATTGATATGTTTAGGAAGGGGAAGCTCAAGGATAATTCCATTAATTTCCTTCCTGTTGTTTGTTTTTTCTATGGCATTAAGCAATTCATTTTCCGTAGTTTCTTCGGAAAGCTTGTAGTGCTCAGCATATATGCCTACTTGTTCTGCCCTTTTTCTAATACCTCTTGCATAAGTAGTACTTGCCTTGTTGTCCCCGACCTGAATGATCGTTAATGCAGGGCTTATTCCCTTTTCTTTGATAAGATGAACTTCTTCAACGAGTGCCTCCTCGAGTTTTGTCGCTATTTCCTTTCCGTATATTATTTTAATGGTGTACCTCCTGTAACTAAAAGTTTTTTATATTATACTATTTTTTTAATAAAATGATATAATGTTAATAATATGGATAGAGTCGGAGAGATTGTTATTGTGCAGCCCGGAATATTAATTGCCCAGGGAGAGCGTAAGAAGCTTCCTCCAATAGGAAGTGTTTTAAAAACTAACAGCTCCGTGTTTTGTATTGTTGCTGCGCATTCAATAGATAATAAAATTCCCGGCAGGGTGCCTATGGCATACGGTAAGCCCTTGAACACGCTTGAATTTGAACAGCCGCAGGTGTTTGCTCTTATGAAATGGATGTTTCAGTTAATACCGTTCGGTGCATTTAAAAACAGAGCTTTTGTTATTTCTTACCCTAAGAATGCTGTAGAAATCCACTCTCTTTTGTTCTATGCAACGGATGATGAAATTGCGCAAACTATTTCCGATTTGTCTTTATTGGATTTTTTATTCGGGATAGACAGTGCCATCTTGCCGCAGCGCGACGAAGTTATAATAAATTTCCTTATGAATTATTTTTCGAAGTTCTCCACTGAAGAACTAAGAAACGAGTATTTGAGGGTTTTCTCCCACCTTGCCGTAACCTTACGTGAGGATTACTTTACACTTAAGAAAATGATGGATAGGGTGAAAATATGATTGGGTTTTTAAAATCCGGTTCTCTAAGTGAAGGTTTTCTTGTAAGGCTGAATCGCAAAATATCTCCCGAAACGTTACGTATAGGCGATTTTGTTATCGTAGAAGGGAAGCTCTACGATTATTTCGGAATTATAGAGGATATGCGTATTTCAAGTTCTAATGAAGATGTGTTCTTTGCGCCCCCCGATAATTTCCTTAAAAAAGAAGTTTTGAAAGGTTCCATAATTTTCAGTGAGTTAAAAGTTGCACCTTATCTTATGGTGGAGCGTACCACAAATAAAATATACACGATAAAAACAATTCCGGAACATTTTTCCGAAGCACGAAAAGTAAATGCTGCAGATTTGGAAAAAGTGTTTATGAATAATACAAAAAATCCATTTCATATAGGCCAGCCTTTAACTATGGACGAACAACGGATTTTTATTGACCTGGAAAAACTTTGCAAAAGAAGTAATGCTATATTTGGTATTACTGGCTCAGGAAAAACATTTCTCGGAAGAATCCTTTTTTCGGGTATTATAAAAAACAGTATTGCATCTTTGCTTATTTTTGATATGCATAACGAGTACGGGAGGTATGCGAAGAGTGAGAAAAGTTTTAAAACTCAATCGTTAAAGGCCCTTTTTCCTCGTAAAGTAAAAGTGTTTGACGTTTCTACAAAGAATCCCGATGCGGATAGTTTTATCTCCATTCCGTATAAGGACGTAACCCCTATGGATGTAGGAATGCTCTCTCATATATTGAATTTCTCGGATAAGTCCGAGGAAACTGCGTATATTATTTGGAAACAAAAAGGTACAGATTGGCTGGCTTACACTCTTTCGCTAAAACACCTTAAAGAAAAGGCACTTGCGGAGAAAGCAGAAGAACTTAACGTAAACAGTGCTTCGCTCTCCGCATTAATCCGCCATCTTTCCAAATTACAAGGGCTTGATTTTTTAAAAGATATAGACGAAAAAGAAAGCAGCATAGAGGAAATATTGGCTTACTTACGCAACGGCGTTTCTGTTGTTGTGCAGTTCTCCGGCAAGGCTGCAAATAGTGCACTTGCATATTTTGCTGTGGCAAATATTCTTACGAGAAGAATTCATGAAAAATATGTGGATCTTAAAGAAGAAGAGCGCGAGAAGAGGAGGATAATGATTGTGGTTGAAGAGGCGCATAAGTTTTTGTCTACAAGCTTGAAAGAGCAAAATGTCTTTGGTACAATCGCGCGTGAAATGAGGAAATTTAACGTGACGCTTTTTATCATAGACCAAAGGCCTTCGGAAATAGATTCAGAAGTGCTTTCGCAGGTAGGCACGCGTTTTGCGATGCAGCTAATGGATGAACGGGATATGGATGCTGTTTTTCAAGGTGCAGGTGGAGGAAGTAAATTAAAAAAGATTTTGCGGAGTTTGCAGCCCCAGGAAGTTTTACTGTTTGGGTATGCTGTGCCTATGCCTGTTGCGATGCGAGTAAGGAATTACGGGGAAGATTTTTTCAAAGAAGTAAAGGAAAGCAAAAAGAAAAACCCTATAAAAGAAGCGAATGATTTATATTAAATAAGGAGGATTTTATGTACCCAATATTTATTAAAATAGGCAGTTTTACGATTAGAACCTATGGAGTAATTGTAGCAGTTGCGACAATAACAGGAATATTTATTGCAATGCACTATTCCGATAAATTTAAAATTACTGATGAAGATACTTTCTTTACTGTAGCGATTTGGGCAATAGTAGGAGGTATCTTAGGCGCTCGTATTTTTTGGATACTTGTTTCACCGGGATTATCCTTCTATCTTGCCAACCCTCAGCATATACTTGCAGTTTGGGAAGGAGGCCTTTCCTTTGAAGGGACTGTCTTCGGCGGACTTATTGCAATTTTTATTGTTTTAAAACATTACAAGATAAATTTCTGGGATTTTTTAGACGTGACTGCACCCGGTGCGGCTATTGGGTATGGCATTGGTAAATTTGCCTGCTTTTTTAACGGCTGTTGCTACGGGCTTGCCGTACCCAAGTGGTGGCCTCATTTCTTTCCTTTTGCGAATGTTTTTACAAACACTCACTCCGAATGCTATATGTTAAATACCCCTCTTTTTCCTGCTCAATTAATGGATTCTGCTGCGGGGTGGATTGCTTTTCTCTACGTTGTACTTTATACGGCAAAACATAGAAAATATAAAGGCGAGATGTTTGTAAAATTTGTTTATGTATTTTCCCCTCTACTTTTTCTCGTAGAGTTTGTGAGATATATTCCAACACGTTTTCTGTATCTAACTCCCAATCAGTGGAGTTCGGTCGTTCTCTTTGTATTTGCATTTATTGCTGAGAGATTTTTGAAAAAGAGGTTCCTGATTAGAGGTACTTCAACACAATAATCTGAGTTTTCTCCGGAAGAGGGTGAGTATTAATTTCTAACTCGTTTTTTTCTGTATACTCCCTACCCTCAAGAAATTTATAAACAGGAAGCAGATCGAATTTCAAAAATGGTGTTTTGTAATGCATTGGCAGTACGATTTTGGGATTTAGCTGTTCTACGATTTTCCATGCTTCTTTTGGTCCTACGGTGTAAATACCTCCCACCGGAATCATTACAATATCTACCTTCCCAATTTCTTTTACTTGTTCTTCCGTAAGAACTGTCCCTATATCGCTAAGGTGAATGAGAGATCTTCCTTCCGACTCGATTTTGAACATTGTAACTTCTCCCCTTAGCCTGCCTTGCTTGTTGTCATGATAGCCCCTTATGCCTTTTATTTTAATGCCGTCTATGTATTTCTCAACGTATCCTTTAATTATTTCTTTGTAAGAAGGTACTTTTCCTACTGCATTGTGGTCAAAATGTTCATGTGAAACAAGAACTATATCAACAGATGGAAAATTTGGTTTGTATCCTATCGTTTCATCAAATGGGTCTGTTAAAATTGTCTTTCCGTTAGTTTTTATTAAAAAGCTTGCATGCCCTAACCATTTAATTTTCATTTTTCCACCTCCAAAATTTATTATACAGCCCTGACAATAATTTGAAAAATGATTTTTAGATGAACAATTTTATATATTCGTAAAAGATGAGAACGCAAGTCCATAAAATGATTTATGCTCAGGGCGATGGAAAAGCCATAACTTATAATTTAGATGCAGTATTGTTTAATGTTGGTTTTGCATTTCTTGTGTATTCTTGAGTGTAACCACGAAGTAAAACTTATTGGAATAAATATTAAATAGCCCCCGGATTTATCGGGAGCTATCGGGGGGATTTAGTCTGGCAGACGATTCCTTAACTACGATGTTGCGGTTGAGGAACCTTTGCCGAGAGCCATAAACCCTGCAATTGCAACGATGATACCGACAATAATGTCATTGTACATATTGCCAGCACCAGTTGTAAGTGAAGGGATAAACCCTGCAATAATCCACCAAATTCCAAGAATACCAGCTGTCCAACCTTGCCAGGAATGTTCTTTTATCATCATAAACCCTACAACTGCAACGATAATTCCGATGATAATATCATTCCACATGTTTCCACTTTTTGTCTTTAATACGAACGGGGCAATAATTCCCCAAATTCCAAGAATTCCTAC
This sequence comes from Caldisericaceae bacterium, assembly GCA_027076005.1. Classification (GTDB taxonomy): domain Bacteria; phylum Caldisericota; class Caldisericia; order Caldisericales; family Caldisericaceae; genus S016-85. Next base: position 1,678 of record JALTHX010000014.1, on the reverse strand, counting down.
TGTCCAACCTTGCCACATACTAATCATCTCCTTTCATATATTTATTTACAACTCATATTATAATAATTAATAATTTCTTGTCAACTACTTTAAATAAAATTTTCCGAAAAAAGTATAAAATATTACAAAAACGTAGTATTTTGCTTATTTTCAAAGTTGAATATAATTGCTTTATGGTTGGATTAACTCACCTTGGATTTGGGCTTTTAACAGGAGAAATGTTTGGAAATCCCTTATCAATTGTGCTTTCTGCTGCAGGAAGCGTTCTTCCAGATATTGATACTTATTCTAAATCAATTGCCACAAAAATAACATTTTCAAGTAGCAAAAATAGATACTTAAAGCATCGCGGAATAATGCACTCTTTGTTTGTACCTGCATCGATATTTTTGGTTTATTTTGCAATATATAAAAATGCTATGATTTTACCATTTGTTGTCGGGTACTTATCCCACTTATTTCTTGATATGTTTACTCCATCCGGGGTTCCTATTTTTATGCCCTTGTATAATAGGGAACTGAAATTTCCTATAACAATAAAAACAGGCTCTGTTCAGGATCATACACTTGGATCTACATTCTATGTTTTATTTTTCTTATTTCTTTTCCAATTCTTTTAAAAACTGTTCTATTGCATCGGTGTATTTCTTTTTATCCAGTGAATCAAATCCTTTTTCTAATGGGCTATCCGTCCTTTCAATTTTTGGCAATTCCTCCGTTTTTTTAATGGGTAGCTCTTTTTCTTTTTTCTCTATGTCTTTTTTGGGTGTTTGCTTAAAGTTTTCTTTGAAAAATCCTATGAATGGGTTATTTGTTTGAAAAACTTCTCTTAATTCATTTTCTAAGATATCTTCCTTTTCATTAAGAAACATCACCTCAGCTCCCCTGAGGTATTGGGAAATAGGATTTAAATTAAAGATTTTTTTCAGATAGCTGATACTTTCTCGTTCTTCGCCCCTATAGTCGCTTTTGATTTTGGCATATAAGTATAGGGCGCGTGGATAATTTGGGTATATGAGCAAAATATTATTTAATTCTTTTTCTGCTTCGTCAATCTGCCCAAGCTTTAAAAGTGCTTCTGCCAGGGAAACTTTGAGAGTTGGGTTTGTCGGATCCTTTTCAATTGCGATTTTAATTTTGTCGCTTAAATGGTCCTTAATTCCTATAACATCCGGTATTCTGTAAAATTCATAACTCTGGCTTATTTTAGGTGCTTTCTTCAAAATTTCACTAATCTTTTTTCTTTCGGTTTGTGGAGAGAAAATGTATGCAAGTTCCAAATATTCTTCTTGTTTTATTGTTGACATCAGCAGCCGAATGTGCGAGTCTTCGGGGTCAAGCGATTTAATATTTATTAATATTGTTTTTGCTGTATCGGTTTTTCTAAGTGCAAGGTTTCCCAGCAGATTAAAATCTTCCGCAAGCGTAGAGGTATACATACTGCTCATAAGAAACTGCTCGGTATGTGTAAGTAATTCTTCGTATTGTTTGCCAAGAGAAAGGTATGTGAGGAAAAGTATATTTGTTAGCAGAGAAAGTGGTTTTTTCTCTACCTCGCTTTTGTACATCTCGATTTTGTCAAATATTATATGCTCTTTCATAGGAATCCCCTTTTATTTTTTCACAATCTCTCCGTAATACTTTAACTGCTTCCGGCAAGGTGTTTAATATATCCGAG
>JALTHX010000013.1:0-5473 GCA_027076005.1 Caldisericaceae bacterium | reverse complement strand
AGACCTCCTCGTCTTCACCTGTATGGTGAATAGCTATTTATTTGCATCTATACAACAATTATACATCAATACATACTTTCTCAAAGAAAAAATATGGAAGAAAAAGAAAAAACCGCTCAGATTAGGTCAATATCAAGCGCCTCAGAAAGAGCATTTGCAACAAGGTAAGACTGGTTAAATCCACGCTCCCTTTCCTCTGTACTAAGCATAGGCACATACCCGACATAGCCTGCTTTTATATTATTCTCATTAATAAAGTTAGATATAATACTGGCAACATCTTTAGCCAGACATTTTTTCCTTTTAAATTTAAGCAATTTTACTATACTTGCAGCTACTCCCTCATACTTTGTAACTGCATAAAAATATGTTTTTCCCTTATGCTCTATCAAAGGGAATTTGAGAAGTTCCAGGTGAGAAAGGCATTCTTCACATACATTCCCCGACAAAACCTTTTTTCCGCAGATGAGACAGTGGGGAGGGAAAATTAGGTCAAGAATCTGCGTTGCCAATGAACGCTTTTCCAAATATGTCAAAGTTTTCCTTTGCGCGTTTCTTAAAGCCTTCTATTTTCTTTTCAAGCATCCCTTCTATCTCAACACGGTGAGAAAAATTGTAGGAAAAAACTTTTTCAAATTCAGAGAGAGTAACTTTTGAATAGTTATTTATGCCTTTAATACCAACCTCTTCCATAAGAGCACTTACTTTAGGGTCATACGATAAGCCAACAAAGGCCTTATTCTTAAGAATAGAAAATAATAAAGAATGATATCTCATACCGACTACAAAACTACTTTTTCTTATGATATACAAGTATTGTTCAATTCTTTTGGGAATGATAATCTGAGTATCAAGTGCCTCGGACACTTTCATTACGACATTACCATCTCGCGCAGGGTAAAAGGGGATTAAAAGCAAGGGAATTCCGCTTTTATCCCTAATAAATTTTCCGATGTCGATTAGTGTCTTTATATCGGGCATATTTAATGCACTTCCAGGTGCATATATAATAAACTCCTTCAAGGGCAAAGAAATTTCTTCTTCTTTGTCAAACAAAAATGCTACATCGGAGGTAATATTTAAATTTTTATCAACAACCCCACTTTTAGTTAAAACTTCTTTAGAATAACTGTCTCTTACGGTTATAAAATCTGTTCTATTTAAAATGAAACGTAGAGCAAAACTGCTTATTTTTCTTTTAATAGGGCCTATTCCTTGTGCAAAACAGATTGTTCTCTTATGAAACCTTTGGGCAATAAAAAGAACAAAAAGATAATAAAACAAACTCTTTGCACTCGTTTTATCCTGCAACAAACCTCCCCCTCCATTCACAACAATATCACTAAGTTTAACAGCCTTTACGATATCTCTAATGCTGCTTCTGTTAAACTCCTTTTTTTTCTCAGGATGCTTTACAAGAGAATAAACATTTAACCCGTAACGCTCAAAATATTTCTTCAAAACAGCAAAGATAACTTCATCGCCAAAGTTTCCAAATCCAAAATAACCAGTAAGAAGAATGGATTTTCTGTCAGCCAAGTTTTTCTCCTTCTTTGATACGTGCTCCATTTATAAAATCTTTTGCAGGTATAACTCTTTTCCCTTCCATCTGAACTTTTAGTATGTCAAGTACACCTTCTGCACAGGCCACCGTAAACCGGTCTTTCGAGACTTTAACAACCGAGCCTATCGGTTCGTCAAAACGTTTTTCAACAGGAATGCTTGTGAGAATTTTTAAAATTCTACCTCTAAAGTACGTGCGTGCACCTGGATATGGACTTAAAGCTCTAATTTTATTATAAATTTCCATACAAGATTTATTCCAATCAATTTCTTCATCTTTCTTAGTAATTTTTTTTGCATAGCTTCCCTTTCCTATCTGTTTTTCCCCTATGCAACCCTCTATATTTATCTTATCAATAGCTTTTCGTAAAAGATCTGTTCCCATTTTAATTATTTTTTCCTCAACACTCTTTCTATTATCGGCAAAACTAATAGAAAATGGTTCTTGCAGGATAATATCTCCCCTGTCAAGTTTCTCTGATACTTTAATAACAGCAACGGCAGATTCTTCAACTCCGTCCATAATCTGACGTTCTATTGGTGCCGCACCTCTATACAACGGCAAGCGAGAGGGGTGAAGATTTATAGCACATTTAGGAATTAAAAGAATGTTGCGGGGAATAATTTTTCCGTAAGAAACAACAACAAAAATATCAGGACTAACTTCTCTGATTTTCTTTTCTGCATCATAATCTAAAATGTCCGTAACAAATACTTCTATGCCTAATTCATTTGATTTTTCTTTTACAGGGTTGGGAAGCAGTTTTTTACCTCTATTTTTCCTCTTGTCAGGGACAGTTACAGCAAGAACAATACTCCTTTTCAGGGCTTCTAAGAATGGGACTGAGAAATCAGATGAACCAAAAAAAACTATTTTCACTTTTCTTTAAGTCTCTCGATAAGTTTTTCAGGAAGTTCATACCCTTCCTCAACATTTAATTTACTAGCATCATCAATGTAATCCGTAAATAAAATTCCGTTTAGATGGTCAGTTTCATGTTGAACCACGCGTGCCTTGAGCCCACTTAACCTTGCCGTAATTTTTTTCCCTTTTATGTTTAATGCCGTAACAACAATGCTTTCCGCACGTTCTACTGGGCCAAACACTCCAGGGACAGAAAGGCAGCCTTCTTCCCCAATTTCCTTTCCGTTCTTTTCTAAAATTTTTGGGTTTATCATTACACCCTCATCATCGTCCAAACCATAAACGAAAAGCGCTATAGGGATTCCTATCTGTGGCGCTGCGAGGCCAATGCCCTGAGGAACATTTGTATGCATAATACTAAACATATTTTCTACCAATTGAATTATGGTCTTATCTATATTTTTAACCTTTTTTGCTTTTTTCCTTAAAACAGGGTTTCCATATGTTATCACTCTCATAATTTAATACTCCCTTCACGTAAAATTTGCAATGTGCGGCCACTACAATCAGCTACGGTAGAAGCGACACCACTCATTTTTATATTATATCCAAAATCAAGGTAATGTATAGCATCAGAAAAAACATTCATCACCTCTTCTTTGGAAGTTAAAGTTTTCAGCCCGGAAAAATTTGCACTTGTTGCAACAATAGGGAAAGGTAAGAGTGCAAGAAATTCCAGAAGTTTTATAGCATTAGGAATGCGTATGCCAAGTGTATCACCAGCCCTTTGTGGAGTTGTGTAGACTCCTCCCTTTGACTTCATTATACAGGTAATGGCACCTGGAAATTTTAAATTAATAATACGAAAAGCATATTCCGGAACAAGCGTGTATTCAAAAATTTTACTCACAGAATACGTAATCAAAGAAACGGGCTTATTATAGTCACGCTTTTTCAAGTCGAAAAGTTTTTTCACTGCAGCTCTATTAAAACCGTTAGCTCCAAGCCCCATCACCGTGTCAGTTTTAAATGCAATAATTCCACCGGATTCTAAAACGAACCGTGCTTTTTCAAATACTGCTTTCACCTCAATCCCTCTATGAATCTATTCTTCCCCGTAAGATCGTTAATAAAACGCAACTTTCTAAAGCCCACACACGAAAAAATCTCTTCCGCTTGATAGGCAAATCTATAATCAATTTCAACAATTGCTCTCCCATCAGGCTTAAGGAACATATATATTTTTTTTGCAAGGTCGGGATATAAATCATATCCGTTACTCCCGCCATCTAACGCTATAACAGGCTCATAGGGTACATTGATCAACTCGTTTGTTTTTACATAAGGCGGATTTGAAAGTACTAAATCAAATTTCTCCTCAGAACTATAATTCATAAAATCGGATACAATAAACTTCGCACGGTTTAATACCTTATGCCGTGAAGCATTTTTTTTGGCAATTTCTATCGCTTCAGTAGAAATATCAATCCCTATGCCTTTACTTTGCTCATTGTAGTACAAAAATGAAACAAGTATACATCCCGAGCCTGTACCTATATCTAATACCCTAACAGAACTACCGCTAAAAACATTTAGTGCTTCTTCGACAAGAGTTTCTGTTTCCGGGCGAGGAATAAGCACATTTTCATTAACTTCAAAATTTAACCCCATAAACTCCCTTTGCCCTAAAATATAGTGCAAAGGAAAATGGGCAGCTCTTTTATTCACCAATGATAAAAATTGCTTTTCTATGGGGTTTTCAAGTTCTTTATCAAAATTCGCAATTATACTTTCCCTGTTTGTCCGCATTACGTAGGAAAGTAAAATCTCCGCCTCAAGGTGCGGAGAATCTGAAACATTTAGTAATTTATCTTTTGCTTCTCTTATTACTTCAAATATCTTCATAAAACCTACTTCCCTTTTTCTAACATCTCCAAACGTTCTTTTTGCTTCTCCTCTATCAGGGCACTAACAAGCTCATCGAGATCTCCGCTCATTATTGCCTCAATATTATACAAAGAGAGATTAATTCTATGGTCTGTTATTCTGCCCTGTGGAAAATTATATGTTCTTATTCTTTCATTTCTGTTTCCTCTACCGACTTGTTCCCTTCTCTGGGAGGTAATCTCGCTTTCTTTTTGCGTTTGATAGAAGTCATAAAGACGAGCACGGAGGATTCGCATTGCCTTTATTTTATTTTGAAGCTGCGAACGTTCATCCTGACAGGTTACCATAATTCCCGTAGGTTTATGAATAATTCTTATAGCAGTTGCAACTTTTTGTACGTTTTGCCCTCCGTGGCCACTGGAATGATAAACATCTATTCTCAAATCTTCGGGGTTAATTTGAATATCCACATCTTCTGCTTCAGGAAGAACAGCAACAGTTGCAGTAGAAGTATGGATTCTTCCGGATGATTCTGTCTCTGGAACACGTTGAACCCGGTGAACACCGCTTTCATACTTCATATACTTATAAACATTTTTCCCAGAAACAGAGAACACTATCTCCTTAAGCCCGCCGATGTCTGTTGAATGTGAGTCCATTATTTCCACTTTCCATCCTTTTATTTCTGCATATCCAAGATACATTTTAAAAAGATCATGTGCAAATAACGCCGCTTCCTCACCCCCAACACCCGCGCGGATTTCTACAATTATGTTTTTCCCTTCCATTGGGTCTTTCGGTACAAGCAACTTTCTTATGTCTGCTAATACCTGATTCTTTCTCTCTGTCAGCTCCTCAAATTCCAATTTAGCAAGGTTTTGCATTTCTTCTTCATTAGAATTCATTAAATCTTCAGATTCTTCTATCTCTTTATTTATAGTTTTAATTTCTCTGTAAAGACTTACAATGTCCCCCAATTCCTTAAATTCTATGGAATATTTTTTAAAAAGCTCTGGGTTAGATATAACTTCTTTCCTGGAAAGTTCCTTTGAGAGACGCTCATAACGCTCCTCTATGCTCTTCAACTTGTCAAGCATTTAATCACCTCTCATCTTTATTCGGTTTCTGTTGAACGTAATGATGTTTTCTGCATCTAGC
>JALTHX010000012.1:0-1743 GCA_027076005.1 Caldisericaceae bacterium | reverse complement strand
GGCTAACCAGACTCCAGCGTCAGTTAAGCAGGAAACAACACCCAAGACATAGAGGTGATACAACGCCTTTCTCAAACAACTACCTCAAACATGCCCTTAAAATAGAAAGTCTCTATAGAAAGATAGAGAATACAAGAAAAGACTACCTACACAAACTCACCACGTTTTTAACAAAGAACTACAAGGAAATTGTCATTGAAGACTTGAATGTTGCTGGTATGATTAAAAACCACTATCTTGCAAAGGCTATAAGCGATCTTGGATGGTATGAATTCAAAAGACAGCTCACATACAAAAGTAAGTTAAGAGGTAATAACCTTATCGTTGTAGATAGATGGTATCCGTCCTCTAAAACATGTTCCAACTGCGGGTATGTGAACCACGACTTAAAACTAAGTGATAGAGTGTTTGGATGTCCGGAGTGTGGGTTAGTCATTGATAGGGACCTGAATGCTGCTATCAACCTGTTAAACTACGGTAGGGTGAGTTCCACCCGAATTCACGCCTGTGGAGAAGGCAACAGCGGGGCATCCTCACAAGAGGATGTTAGCCGTCCTTCGCTGAAGCAGGAATCCAGCACATATCTATTTATGAAAAGGTATGAGTAAGTCTGGAGGAACGGATATGGCTAAAATAAGTTTTCGCCTGTGTTTTCTCGCCTTGTAATTTTTTACCGCAAGTCATATAATAAATTTGATGAAAGAAAAAGCAATTTTTGACGAGTACGCAAGCAAATACGACAGGTGGTTTGAAACACCCGAAGGCAAAACGGTAAAGAAATTCGAGCTTCAGTTGCTTACTGAATTTATTGAACCTGCCAAAGGGAAAACAATGTTAGAAATTGGTATTGGAACAGGATTATTTGCAATGGAATTTAAGAAAATGGGAATGGATATATACGGAGTAGACCCCTCGGAAGAAATGTTAAAAATTGCAGAAAGCAGAGGGTTTATGGTAAAGCAGGGCACGGGGGGAAAAATCCCTTTCGAGAATAATAGCTTTGATACAATTCTTGCAATGACGTCTATGGAATTTTCCAAAACTCCGGGCCAATTTGTAAAAGAAATGAAACGGACTGCAAAACCAAACGGCACTGTAGTAGTTGCTGTTTTGAACCTTCTCTCTTTGTACGGATTAGAACGCAGAATAAGAGGTCTTTTTGAAAAAAACGTATTCACAGGCGCTCATTTTTATACATACTGGGAGCTAAAGAAATTACTTTCAGCACATCTTAATAACGTAAAAGTTTCTTCCTCTGTGTTTTCCCCTCCCAACCCGTCAGAAACAGTTTTAGCATATGCGGAAGAAATAGAAAAATTCGGCAGGAAATATCTAACGCCCTTTGGGGCACTGCTTATAGGGAAAGGAGTAAAATAATGTTTATCGAAGCACAATTTTCAATCTACCCGCTAAGGGAGCAAAAGCTATCCCCCGCAATAAATGAAGCGATAGAAATCATTAAATCATTCGGACTGCCCGTAGAAGAAGGCAGTATGAGTAGCATTACTTACGGAGAGTCGGAAAAAGTATTTAAGGCAATACAAAAAGCAATGGACAAAGTAGGCGAAGAAAACAGGCATCTTGTCCTGATCGTAACTTTCTCAAATGCTTGCCCAGTAAAGAGGTAAGCGGGTGATTTTCTTTTTCTATCCATCCGGCAGGACCATAGCAATGAGCCTCACCGGCACGCATTGCGAACTGCACTGCGACCACTGCAACGCACAGTACTTGAAAGGAATGATG
>JALTHX010000011.1:0-1746 GCA_027076005.1 Caldisericaceae bacterium | reverse complement strand
AAACTCACCGGGCTTTCCATTGAAAGCAAAAAGGCAAACCTTTTTGCTGCCGTGTAGATTCAGCCGTTTTCTGGCATCTTTTCTTGAAAGTATTTCATCTCTGTTTCGAATAATCATAGGATTTATCTGCTGCACCGGAATTTTGCTAGAAAATGGCTCAGTTGCCAGAACAAGGTCATAATCTTCCTTCTTAAAGGATATTCTACCGTCTGCAAGAGGAATAGTGAAAAAGCGGTCATCTACCTGTCTGGATAAGAATATCTTTTTACACTGAAGGTCTTCTATAAAACTGTGGAGAGAAAACCACTGCAGATTTACGATTAAAATATCGGGATTAAGTGAGCTTATCCATTCATAAAGTGCAGATTTACGGTAATTCTTTTCAGATAGTTCACTCTCATCTTCCAGCGGTATCTCTACATGATTAAACCCCAGTCTGTCTATAATGGAAGCAAAAGGAGAACTGCTTAGAATGGTGAACTTGTCGTGAATACCCCTGCGCTCAAGCGCTGTCCCTATGCTCAGTCCTTTTACAATACGCCCGGAGCCGGTAATACCCGAGGTAAAGTACAGCACCCTCATAATCAGCAGCTGCTGAAAAACTTAAACTGCCCCTGACCGCTTCCGTAGGTACCATAGGTTTCCCAGCCTGTACCTGTAATATCATCTATTGCAATAAACTTCTGGCTGAAACCTCCGTCATCATCTGTCAGATATAGTTTCTTATTCAGTATTGCGGCAAACACATGCGGGCCGTAAAAGTCTCCCGGGTTGGTGCCGAATCCAAAACTTCCGTACTGAGTGTACTGAGCAGGATTATCAATATTAAATCTCACAATCGGCGAGTTGGACCCCGAATTGGAAATATCTGCTGCATACAAATAATTACCTTTTACAAGCACACCCCAGGGGCTGTTTAAGTCAACATAGGTATATGTATTAACGATTCTTGACCCTTCAGGTTTTGACGGGTCATACTTAACAATATTCGGTTCCATTGTATTGGCAATAAAAACGGTCCCATTCTGATCGGAAGACATACCGTTCGTGGCAAAATTGCCTATTGCCGGCTCATTTTGCATTGAAAAAGATTCTTCCGAACCAAGAGGATCAAGTGTTTTACGGTTTATGGGACTGGAACCGTCCGAATAGTAGATATAGTCATTTGTCCTGTCTATTGTTATAGCCTGCACACCGTAATTTGCTTTACTTACAATTGTATCATAGCTTGTAGCGTTTATATCATCGATACGAAGAACTCCTGTTGAAGTTGCACCGATGTAGCTATTTGCAATATATATTCTTCCCTTCGAATCAAAATCTATGTCATAAGGTTTAAACATATAATCATTAGAAAAACCCAGATCGCTCCACGTCAGGACAGTCCAGCCGGCTCCTGTCATATCATCCATCTGTAAAATTCTGTTATTCCCGGCATCGGGAATAACAAGTTTTGTCTCAGAAATATCAAGTGTAACAGTAACGTTTTTATCATCCACCGTAAGCAGATCAGTTTCCGTAACTCCTTTGGAACTAACGGATGCCGTACCCGACTCAGCGGAAAATTCTCTTGCCGACCCGGAAGGTACGGTAACAACCGTTGTTGCAGAAGCGGTCAAAGTCTTGTTAATTTCCTCCATGCCGGTACCGGCCACAGTAAGAGTTATAGACTGCGCACTCGAGGGAACATTTACAAAAGTTATGTTAACTGCAAAGACCGCCACTGGCTCATAGGCAGCCATGTTT
>JALTHX010000010.1:0-5486 GCA_027076005.1 Caldisericaceae bacterium | reverse complement strand
CATATACATACCGGTAATCATCATTAAACATACTCTTTAACCTCCTGTATATGTGTTAGCTTTCATTTACTCTTTTGTCCAGTATATCACATTTACAAGAGTCTCATATGTTTCTGAACTTATGCACCCAGGAAAATCCTAAAGTAGATTTAAATATTAAGTTTTATTTTTTATCATATCGTACCCTGCAATTAATGCGGCTCCGTAGATTATTAAGAGCAATATCCAATTGGGAATAATAGGTTTTGGCGGGGGTATGGATTTTGTTGAAAATTTATTTTTGAAGATTGTATATCCTGCAACTTGCCTTAATAAAACAAAGTGCGGCTGGAGGCCGCCTGGCGGCAATCCGTCGACATTTCCTTGAATTACAAAAAAGGTACAATCTTGTGGCAGAGGCCTTTTGTATGGCTGCACTTCCTTGAGCATTCCAGAACTTACCGCGCGTCCACTGAGCGCAAAGGTAAAGTCTGCCAATGCACCGTTGGGAATATAAATGGTATCCCCTTCTTTGGAATTCAGTTTGATGAAAGTTGCAAGTGATATATTCCTTTTGTTTAAAATTGATGCTGCTTTGCCTTTCCCGGGTTTTCTGTTTAATAACTCTTTATTATTTTTATCTATTTTTATAAGTGCGGGGATAACTGCTTTTCTTAGGGAAATACTTGAAATTCTCCCGACGTTTGCAACCGGAATTGTGAGCAATACAATAAAAAGTGTTGTAAATAGTATTATGTGTCCTATTATTATTCCGGCGTTGCCGTTTCTTTGTGTTAGGAAAATGTAAATATAATAGATCCCGAAACTTGATAGGATAGAGAGTGGGATAAAGCTGTGCACATCCCAAAAGCGGTTAGGATAAAAAAAGGCAATTGGAATTAGTATGACTAAGAGAATAAGTGGCCAGAGGTATTTGTTTTTGTTCTTTACGGAAAAAAATGCACCTATTGCTCCGAATCCCCATAAAAATAGATAAACAGGAGTAGGCATAGGAACCCGCATATCTTTCTGAGCCAGAGCGTTGTTCGGATGTAAGTACTGAATATTTCTTAACAGATGAATTAGCCAGGGTGAAAAGGCTGCAAGAGAGATAAGTATTGATACGAGTATAAGTTTTCTTCTTTCCTTTCTAAAAAAAGCATATACAAGAAAAGAAACGAGGTAAAAATAGGGGATTGCAATATGCGAATAGAGCAGGAGTGTTAAAATAATAGGAGTTGCAATTTTCTTGTCTTTTTCTATTGAGTAAAATGCAATTAGCCCCAAGATTTGAGTAAGTGATGCGGCAGATGTAACTGCGGATTGCCATAGGAATGGGACCATGCTTCCGAGCAGGATTACAGAGAAAAAAGCGGTTTTCTTGTTGAATATCCCACGTAAAACAAGCCATAACACGATAAGAGTCAGGGGAAACATTACAAAGCTTATAAACTGTGCTATAAAAGTTATTGGAATGCCAAGTTTTAACAGAGAAAGCATAAATAGATGGAGAAGAGGGGGGTAGAGTTGGACCCTTCCAAACGGGGCATATTCCCAATATGCATTTAGGGTGATTCCTCCTGCAAGATTATATCCTTGCATTGCGGCAATATGATAATAAATATCTATGAAAATTGGATAAATGTACCATTTAATGATTAGAAATATAATAGTTAAAGAAATATAGAAGACGGATAAAGCATCCCATACATTTTTCTTCAAAAAGTTTTTCAATCCTCTCTTACCCCCTGCAAGTTTAAGCGTATTTATGCCTTTGAATATTCATTCGATTTGCATAAATCTTTTATAATATTATAATACTAATCCACAATAATAAAGAAGGTGAAATGATGAAACGAAGGATTTTAGATATTATAGGAAAGGTAGATTATCCATACACCTGTGCTATTGTAAATAACCAAAGGATGGGTTTTCTTGATGAAGTTGAAGAAACGGGAAAAGTGAAATTGCTCTCGGTGGAGAAAGGCGAAGGCAGAAGAACATATGAGCGAACTCTGGCTTTCCTCGCATCTTACTGCACAAAAAAAATGAATGCTAACTATCGCGTCCAAATTAAGCATTCTTATGGTGATGCACTGTATGGAGAAGTAGACGGAGCAAACGATCTCTCTATTGTTACAAAAGTTAAAGAGTGTTTGAAGGAGCTTGTTAAACGGAATATGGACATTAAGAAACACGAGCTCACAAAGGAAGAAGCAATCAGAAAATTGGAAAGAGAGCAAAGATTTGACGATATAAGATTGCTTAAGTATCTTTCTAAAGATACGATTACCCTTTATTTCATTGATGGATATTATGTGTATTTTGCAGGCCCCTTACTTCCAAATACGGGAATGCTAAAGGTTTTTGATGTTGTTCCGTATGCTCCTGGATTTCTTGTTATGCTCCCGGAACGGAACAATGTTTGGAAAGTAAGCGAGATTGCAGATAGACATAAGTTATTTGAAACTTATCAAGAATCTAAGAAATGGGTTGAGCGTTTGAACGTCCGCTTTGTAGGGGATCTTAACGAGGCTATTGTAAACAAGGAAATCTCAAAGGTGGTAAAGGTACAAGAAGCTCTTCATGAAAAGAAAATATCGGATATAGCCGATATGATAAAACACAGGGGTTCAAAGATTGTTCTTATTGCAGGCCCAAGTTCGTCAGGGAAAACGACCTCTGCAAAAAGGCTTGAAATACAACTCAGAGTTAATGGATTTTCTCCTACTGTAATTTCTACAGATGACTATTTTGTAAACCGAGAAAAAACGCCAATTTCTGAGAATGGCAAACCTGATTATGATTGCTTTGATGCAATAGACCATAATCTTTTGCAGGAGCATCTTCTTGATTTGATAAAAGGGAAAGAAGTTCAGCTGCCACATTATAATTTTTTTACAGGCAAAAACGAACGGGGAAAGAAAATAAAATTATTCAAAAACGGCATTTTAATAGTGGAAGGAATCCACGGATTAAACCTTGCTTTAACTGATAAAATAAAACCCGAAGATAAATTTCGCGTCTATGTAAGCGCCCTTACCCAATTAAACATTGACAGTATAAATAGGATTCCCACCCGTGACACAAGGCTGATCCGCCGGATCGTACGGGATAGGCACTTCAGGGGTATTTCAGCTGCAGAAACAATCAAGCGCTGGCCCACGGTGATAAAAGGAGAAGAAAAATATATATTCCCTTATCAAGAGAATGCGGATGTAATGTTCAACTCAGCCCTTGTATACGAACTTGCAGTACTTAGAGTAAAAGCGGAGGTAGCATTGCGTGCAATAGATTATAAAGAAAGAGAGTATGGCGAGGCGCTTCGATTACTTAATTTTCTTTCTCATTTTCTCCCGCTTCTTACCGATGAAATTCCTCCCACATCAATCCTCAGAGAATTTATTGGCGGGAGCTCTTTTAAATATTAATTATTTTTGCTATCCTATGTATTGATGAACGATAAGAAGTTTGATAGTAAATCTTTATTTAAAGAAACTGTATATGCGTTGCTTGCAGGCATAGCGGGAATAGTGTTTGTTTCTATTTTTACGCACAACTGGAATTTTATTTCACTCATTAAATCTTTTAATCCTTATTTTTTAGGAATAGCATTTCTTCTAATGTTCCTTGATTGGGTAATAGAAGCATACGTGCTGAAATTAATCGCAGGGATGCTTGGCTATGAAGTTTCTTTGAAAGACACACTTAATATATTTTTGATTGGCGGTTTTTTTTCAAGGATTACCCCTTTTTCCGGTGGTGGAGGAGAACCGTTTCAAATATATCTTTTTTCCAAAAACAATAAGGTAAAGCCTGGAGATTCTACGGCAATTGTGGCCATAAAGACATTCATAGGTACATTTACACGTATAACTATATTTTTGCTCCTTCCTCTTTGGTTTGCATTGGCGAAACCACACTGGCGCTTATCTCATAATATGAATATGTTTATAAATATTGGCATAACACTCACGATGATTTTTTTTGCTTTTCTCATTTTTGCAATGATAAAGCCGGGGATTGTAGAGTATTGGATAGAACTGATTTCTAGAAGGCCGTTTTTTAGAAGAATTATTCCAAAAAACAAGATTGAAGATGTAATAAAACAGATGAGAAAAATTGTTGACGATTTTGAAAGTGCAAGAGACAAAATTTTTATAAATAAAAAAATTACTGTAGCTTATACATTTGTTCTTAGCTTTATATCATGGGGATTAGTGCTGTTCACTCCTGTTCTTCTTATGAGAGGCTTAGGCATAATGTCTCCATGGCCAGAAATCGTAATTACTGCCCTTATTTTCTATATTGCTTCCGCATATATTCCTACTCCCGGAGGAAGTGGGACTGCAGAAGTCGGTATCCTTGCTTTGTTTGCAGGGCTTATACCGCAGCCGCTAATAGGTGTATTTATTATAATGTGGCGAGTATTCACGCACTATTCTCTTATTATATTCGGTGGAATTCTTACATTTAAGGATTTTAGGAAAAAGAAAAAAAAAGGAGGTAGGAAAGATTAAACCCCGTTGTACAATCTTTCGCCTAAAAACCGTGGTAAATTAGCTGCTACAATTTTTTTGTAAACAGTATCTATGTCATATTGGAAGCGCCCGATTTCAATGCTTTTCAATATAGTATCATAAATGGTGAATGCGCCCATTGGATTGCTATCACGGGGCTGCCCTACGCTTCCTACGTTTATAAGATAGCGCTTTCCTTTTTCCATTTTGAATGTGCGGGAAACGTATCCGGGATAATAGTCTATAAAGCCGTTTTTGTTTTGTATAAAACATCCTGCGATATGTGAGTGTCCGAAGAAACCGATATCAGTTTTCATATTTTCAAAGCTGAGCAAGGCATCCTCCGGCATCAATATATAACTAAAAGGCAATTCTTTATCCAAAGTACCATGAAATAGAGTAAAATGTTCTGTTTCTATAAAAAAAGGCAGATTAGATAGAAAGTTTTTGGAATTTTCAGATAGGTTGAGGCGTGTCCATTGAATCGCAAGACGTGCGTATGCATTAAACTGCCATTCCTCATTTTCATTGTTAACAGCAAAGTCGTGATTTCCCATAACGGATTGAACCGAGTATTCATTTATTTCGTTGATACATTTTTCAGGTTCTGGCCCGTAGCCTACGATATCTCCTGCTGAGTATATGGATTTTACTCCTTTATCTTTGAAGATTTTTAAAACAACAGAAAGCGCTTCATAATTGCCATGCACATCCGATATAAATCCATATTTCATAATTTTTCCGTTCCCTTTCTTTGCATTAAAATTACTTCCCTACATGTAGTTTATCAAACGACTTTTTTAAAACATAATATGCAGTTGTAATTTCTTCTGCTTTAAATAACTTAAGCGCAATAATATATACAATGGAAAATAAAGCAAAAGCAACCGTTATGTTTATAGCAACAAACCAATTGGATTGGGGAGAAATGCTCCGTAAATATTGGTAGAAGTAAAACATTATAATTATTCCGATTAGTGAAGCAGT
>JALTHX010000009.1:0-5506 GCA_027076005.1 Caldisericaceae bacterium | reverse complement strand
CTGAGGAAATCATTTTTATATCGGGTGGAACCGAAGCAAATAATCTTGCTATAATTGGTGCTGCTTTAGCAAACAAACAAAGAGGAAATCACTTAATAACTACTCAGGTGGAGCACCTATCTGTGCTAAATTCGTTTAGGTATCTGGAAAAGAATGGATTTAAAGTAACATATCTTCCTGTGAATTATGAAGGAAGAATTGATGTCAATGTCCTTAAAAAGGCTCTAAAGAAGAAAACCATTCTTGTGTCCATACAATATGGAAATCACGAAACTGGGACAGTTCAAGATATACAGGAGATTTCTGAAATTGTGAAAGAGAATGGTGCGCTGTTTCATACAGATGCTGCGATTGCGTGGCCGTTTTTGTCATTGAATGCATATAAGCAAAATATAGACCTTATCACTATTTCCCCTCATAAGTTTTACGGACCTAAAGGAATAGGAGTCCTGTTTGTTAAGAAGGGAACTAAAATGGAAAAAGTTTTACAAGGAGGATTTAATGAATTTAATTTGAGGCCTGGTACCGAGAACATTCCTGGGATTGTTGGTGCAGCAAAGGCAGTTGATGTTTTTAACAGCAAGGATACTTTACACATTATAACGCTCAAAGAGAAGTTGATTAACGAAATCGAAAAAAATATATCTAACGTGGAGCGGAATGGCTCAAGTGAATTCGCGTTACCTCAAATTGTAAATTATACTTTTAATTTCATAGAAGGTGAAGCGATTTCTCTGAGGCTGGATTTCGAAGGGATAGGGGTAATAACAGGTTCTGCCTGCTATAGTAAAAATTTGCAGGCAAGTTATATTCTAACGGCGATGGGCAGAAAACATGAGCAGGCACATGGTTCAATTAGATTTTCTTTGTCAAAGTATAATACTGTGGAAGAAATTGATTATACTGTGAAAAAGCTTGTCGAAGTAGTGAGGGATTTAAGAAAATTAAGCCCTTTAGGAAAGGAGTGATAATATGCCAACACCTTACACAAAGTTAGTAATAGAACATTTTAGGAATCCACATAACGTGGGCGAGATAGAGGATCCTGACGTAAAAGTAACTGAGGGAAGCCCTGCTTGTGGAGATATGCTTACGTTATATTTAAAAGTAGATCATAAAACCAAAAAAATTATCGATGTCAAATTTCAATCATTTGGATGTGCATCAAATATTGCTACTGGTTCTATAATAACAGACCTTGTTAAAGGGAAAACAATCGAAGAGGCTAAAAAAATAACTTGGAAAGATGCAGCTGATACCCTTGGAGGATTGCCTCCTGTTAAGGTTCATTGTTCTGTTTTAGCGGCAGACGCACTTCACTCTGCTGTAGAGATTTATATGGAAAAGAATGGACTTGTCAGGGAGCATAAACCCACAACTAAAGAAACAGTTTTTATTAAACTTACGCATGTAATCAATCCGGAAACGGGGATAGATATTGTGAAATCTGGTCTTATAAAAGAAGTGATTATAAATAAAGGTGTGCTTACAGTGGCTCTTGAGATCTCGAAAGATTTTCAATTTTCTGAAAATATAGAAGAAGAAATAAAAGAAAGACTTCAATATTTATGGGATGTTAAATATGTAAAAATTACATTTGAAGGTAACTAATGGAAAAAATGAAAATGATGGGACTTGTTAAAAACTTACCCCGAGGGGTTGATTCTCAAAGTGGTAAATATTTTTGTGAAACATGTAAAAAGTTGTTTTTGCTAGATGATCCGGTTTGCCCGTATATGACTAAGATGTGCTTAAATGCGCCTATTCCAGTAGAAATAAACCCGCCTTCTTCTCCGGAGGCATTTGAAAAGTTTGGCTTATTTTACCCAAAAATTCCCCAGAGAATTATTGATGATTTGCTTGTAAATGTGGATGCTAAAAAAGTAGGCGAGGAGTTTGCGCGCTTATACTTAGAAGAAATGGATGCCTGGCACATACAGTATAAAACAGATTTACTTTATTTTTTGAAATTCTTTATTGTTTTTATTTCAGGTTCTGAAACTGCACAAAGAATACTTGAAGATGAAGTTTTATTTCTTGTAATGGATATAGACAAAATTTATAAAAATAGTGTTATAAAAGATGTTTTGCGAAGTGGGATTTATTACTTAAGGGAACAAGTTGGATTTAACCGCAAGGTAAGTATTAAATTTGTTAATATAATCCCTGGTGAAATGGGACGATACTATTGTGTTAAGTGTGGAATGTTCTTTGAGTTTGGTGTAGTTAGGGATAAAGTGACTTGCCCGCTGATGGCTCAAAAATGTATGTTTGAGCCAAAGAATGTTAAAGTGGAAACAGGGACCGTAAAAGATTTTATTAAGATATATAAAATTACGCCGCATCTCTACAAAAGTTTTATTGGAATATTCCCGCAATATAATGGAAAACAAAGCTTATTAAATGCTTTGAATTTGTTTATAAAGAATATAAGCGAATCTGACTTAAATGAATTAGCGGAGGAGCTGGGTATAAATGAAGATTAAGATTAAACTGTATGGAAATTTTTTAAAAAATGGACCCCCTGAGAGTTTTATGAATGTTCCGTCTGGCTCGAATATCCTATATTTATTGGACAAGTTGGGTGTTAAGGAAAGAAGTTATATAATGATTTTGATAAATTTAAAAAGAAGCTGGTTTAATACTGTGCTAAAGGATGGAGACGAAGTGAGTATTTTTGCGCCTGTTGGAGGGGGATAATGGAAGGAGGCTTAATATGGCAAAAGGAAATGTGCTTTCGATATTTGACAAGTATTTAAGTGTATGGGTAATACTTTGTATGATTTTGGGTGTATATTTTGGCGTAAAATTCCCGTCAGCAGTAAATACGTTAGGAAGGCTCTCAGTCGCGCAAGTTTCAATCCCTATTGCCGCAGTTCTCTGGGTAATGATTTTTCCAATGATGGTACAGATCGATTTTGGAAAACTGAAGGATGTTTATAAACATCCAAAGGCTATGTGGATTACTCTTGTCATAAATTGGCTTATAAAACCCTTTACGATGTTCTTTTTTGCTGTTTTATTTTTTAAGTATATTTTTTTGCCATTTATTCCGTTGCCCGTAGCTTCTGGCTATGTGGCTGGCGCTCTTCTTTTAGGCGCTGCTCCATGCACGGCAATGGTATTTGTATGGAGTTATTTGTCTGGCGGAGATCCAAATTATACACTTGCACAGGTTGCAGTGAACGATCTTGTGGTGATAGTGGCCTATGCGCCAATAGTAAAATTTTTACTCGGGTTAAATAAAATGGTTATACCTTATTCCACTATCTTTTACTCTGTTGTCATTTATGTATTAATACCCGTTGTTTTGGGGTATATTTCAAGAAAGTTTATTATAAGAACAAAAGGAAAAAAGTGGCTTACGGAAGTATTTGTAAAAGAAATGAAAAACGTAACGATCATAGGGCTGCTTGCTACGCTTATTGTGATTTTCATGTTTCAAGGAGAAGCAATTTTACATAATCCCATTGCTGTTATGCTAATAATGGTGCCTTTAGTCATTCAAACATACTTTATTTTCTTTACAGGCTTTTTAATGGCGAAGGGCCTGAATGTAAGATATTCTCTTGCTGCACCTGCCACAATGATTGGTGCCTCGAACTTTTTTGAGCTATCTGTTGCAACAGCTGTTATTCTGTTTGGTTTAGGCTCTCCTGCAACACTTGTAACAGTGGTAGGTGTATTGGTAGAAGTTCCTGTAATGCTTAGTCTCGTGGGCATTATGAAGAAGAGTTGTTTTATGTTTAAGGAATGCAGTTTAAATTTGCCTCAATGTCAAAGCATAGGGAAGAATGTTGTTATGGATAAGTAAAAAAAATTATTTAAGGAAAAGGAGGAATGGTTATGGTTCAAGACCCGGTTTGTAAGCAAATAATTGAAAAGAAAGATGCAAAATTTAGCATTATGTACAATGGCGAGAAATATTATTTTTGCTCGAAGCATTGCAGGGATGAGTTTGTTAAAAGTCCTGAGAAGTATATAAATTTAAAACCAATACGTCCCGGTGACCCGAGTTGCTGAGGTAGAAATGCTAAATAAAGAAGAGACTCAGCGATACAGTAGGCATATTCTAATTGATAAAATTGGCGAAGAAGGGCAGAAGAAAATTAAAGAAGCTTCAGTTCTTGTCGTGGGTGCAGGGGGCTTGGGAAGTCCTATTCTAATGTACCTTGCCGCGGGTGGTGTTGGCAGAGTGGGGATAGTAGATGGAGATGTGGTCTCGCTTTCAAACCTTTCCAGGCAAGTATTGTATACCGATTACGATATTGGAAAGAAAAAAGTCTTTGTTGCAAAGAAACGTTTAGAGCAAATGAACCCTAATACGAAAATTGAAATTTATCCTGAGTGGCTAAATGAAGAAATTGCACTGCACATTTTTGCAAAATACGATTGCATCGTCGACGCAACGGATAATTTTAAAACTCGATACTTAATAAATAAGATGGCAGTTAGTCTTGAGAAAACTCTTTTTATAGGTGCAGTGGGGCGCTTTACAGGGCAGGTTGTCGACGTTTTACCACACAAAACTCCTTGCTATAACTGCATTTTCCCTGAGAAGGAAGAAAAAACACTTTCATTTATGACTGAAAGAAGTAGGGAAAACGGTGTATTTACTTCACTTGTAGGAGTCATAGGTACAATCGTTGCCAATGAAGTTTTGAAATATATTTTGGGCATTGGTAAAAACTTTTTCGGAAAACTCCTTATATATGATGCCTTAAATAACGATTTTTCTGTTATTCCTGTTGAAAAAAATCCAAGCTGTAAAATCTGCAACTTGAACAAATAGCCAACTTATACTATAATCTTCAAAATTTTTGAAAGGAGGTGTTTTATATGCGAGAAGAAATGGATGGTGAAGCATATGCTTGTTGTAAGAAAAATCTTTTCTGCAATAAAATTAGACCTTGGAATCTTTTTAGAAAAAGATCCATCTACAAGCTCTAAGTGGGAGGTTATCTTGTTTTCAACGTCTTTTAAAGGACTTGTACTTTATCGGATTTATCATGAACTATTTGAAAGAAATCACAAATTTCTTGCCATGCTTCTTTATTACATATCAAAAAGAAAATATGGAATGGACATACATCCTGCTGCAGTAATTGGGGAAGGGATACTTATTGACCATGGCTTCGGCGTAGTAATTGGCTCTACTGCAATTGTAGGCTCTGGAACAGTAATTTATCCTCTCTCCCCACAAGACACCTTCCTTCAGGTGGGGGATGTAGTGGGGGTTTTCTGATTCTCTATGTATTTCTTCACAATTTCTAAAGGGGCACCACCACAGGAACCTGCAAAGTAACTTGGACTCCATAAAGCATTTTTCCAGTAATACTTTTTGATCTCTGGGAATTGTTGCTTCAGTTTTCTTGAAGAAACTCCTTTAAGTCCCAAAATCCCCTCTCCTTATACCTATATAACCTAAGAAATCTTTTGTTAATCTTTGCTTAAGCACTTGACTTTTATTCATTTGTAGTTATAATTATAACTATGAGCTACATAG
>JALTHX010000008.1:0-1753 GCA_027076005.1 Caldisericaceae bacterium | reverse complement strand
GAACCACCCAAAGGAACTGTAATTGATGAAAAGCAGCCATTTGACTCAAAGCAAGTTTTCGGAGATTATTCTAAAACAAAGGCGAAAGCTTCGCTTGAAGTTCTTAAAGCAGTGGATAGAGGCCTAAATGCAGTGATTTTATGCCCAACAGGTATAATTGGCCCCTACGACTTTGCAATCTCGCAAATGGGACAGTTCATAATTGATTTCGTCCAGGGCAGGCTCAAAGCATACATAGACGGAGCTTATGATTTTGCTGACTCAAGGGATGTAGCAGCAGGGCATATTCTCGCTGCAAAAAGGGGCATAAACGGACAAACTTATATCCTTTCCGGAGAAAGACTTACAGTTTCACAACTTGTTCAATATCTTAGGGAAATAACCGGAAAGACCGGCCCGCATTTTAAAATGCCGTACTGGCTTGCAAAAACAACAGCGCCGCTTACCCCGATTTATTATTTCTTCTCACACACGAAACCTCTTTTTACGACTTATTCCATAAGAGTTCTTGCCTCCAACTCGGACATCAGCAGTGAAAAAGCTAAAAAAGAATTAGGCTATAAAAGCAGACCGATAAAAGAAAGTTTACAAGACGCATACCACTGGCTTAAAGAGAATAATATCCTCTAAATTTAAAAGGGGCCAAAGGGCCCCCGTTTTTTCTATTTATAAATACTTGCTATTTTCCGGGAATTTTTGCACGTACCTCAAGCAGTTCAGGCACTTCCTGGATCTGTTTTTTAAAGCCCTCTTCCCTTAATTTATTAACATAGTGTGGGTCCTGAAATGAATAAGTAAAATTCGTATGAACATCATACCTTCCTTCCAGAAGAGCAACTGTATCCTCAGTCATAACAAGTTCTTCATCGGTAGGGATAACAAAAACCTTTATCTTGGAATCAGGTGCAGTAATGTCCATCTCCGCATTTCTTGTGTGAGAAATGGCATTTTTCACCGGGTCAACCTTTACACCAAACATTTCAAGCCCTTTTGTCATCTCACTTCTCATAACAGGGGACATTTCACCCACACCAGCCGTGAAGACAACTGCATCCACCTTACCAAGCGCCGCCATATATGCTGCGATATATTTCCTCCCTCTGTATCCTTCTATTTTAATTGCAAGTTCGGCACGTTTGTCGCCTTTCTCCGCTGCAATCTCAATATCCCTTCTATCGGTATATTTTCCGGTAATTCCGAGAACTCCGCTTTTCTTATTAAGAATTGTGTTCATCTCTTTAGTGGAAAGCCCTAATTTATCCATCATATAAAGGTCAATAGCCGCGTCATGGTCGCCCGCACGCGTGCCCATTACTGCCCCTTCAAGAGGAGTAAATCCCATACTTGTATCTACGGAAACGCCATTTTTCACCGCGTTAAAACTTACGCCGTTCCCTATATGCGCAGAAACAATATTCGTTTTAAAGGGATCTTTCCCCAAAAGCACTGCTGCCCTTTTTGCAACATAAAGAAGAGACGTGCCATGAAAACCATATCTACGAATATGGTTTTTTTCGTACCACTCGTAAGGTAAAGCATAAATGTATGCAAAATCAGGAATCGTCTGATGCCAGGCAGTATCCATAATCGCCATATGCGGAACATCGGGCAAAACTTTTTTAGCAGCCTTTATGCCAAGAATATTCGGTGGGTTATGGAGAGGGGCAAGGTCAACAAGTTCTTCAAATGTTTCCATTGCTTTATCATCGATAATTACTGATTTGTTAAACTTTTCTCCTCCGTGCACCACACG
>JALTHX010000007.1:0-1755 GCA_027076005.1 Caldisericaceae bacterium | reverse complement strand
TGCGCTAATCGAAGGAGAGGTAAGGGAAGTTTCAGAAAATTCCATAGTCCTTTTTGTAAAAGGGATAGGATTTGAAGTATTTGTTTCCCATCCGGAAAATTTTGTACCTACTAAAAAATATTCTTTGCACATTTACGAGAGCCGCAAAGAGAATGATTTGTCGTTATATGGTTTTGATAGCCGAAGCGAAAAAGCAATATTTGAGCTTATTGTAAAAAAAGTAAGTGGTGTTGGCCCTAAAACGGCAATGGGAATTTTTAAAGTTTTTACAAAAGAAAAACTTATTCAGGTTATAGATAGTGGAGACTACAAGGCGTTTAAGCCTGTGCCTGGCATAGGTGAAAAAACAGCAAAACGTATAGTCATAGAGCTTGGCGGAGAGATTAAGGAAGAAGAAAAAAAGATAGAGAGTGAAAAGATAAAACTTGCGCATTCTGCGCTTATTTCTTTGGGATATGCTGCCCAGGATGTAAGTAGGGTTTTAAAAGAAGTAGGTGACGAGGGTAGAATTGAAGAAATTGTCCGTGATGCGATTAAAAAATTAAGCAATGCAGAATAACTCAATTCGTCCATTATTTTTGAAAGACTTTGTAGGCCAGGATTCTATAAAAAAGAGCCTTAAGGTATTTATAAACTCTGCAAAGTCAAGAAACGCAACATTAGACCATACACTTTTTTATGGCCCACCTGGGCTTGGAAAAACAACACTCTCAGGTATCATTGCAAATGAACTTGGTGTGGCGATAAAGCATGCTACAGGGCCTTCCATAGAAAAAGTTGGAGATTTAGCCGCAATACTCATCGGGCTTTCAAAGGGAGATGTCCTTTTTATAGACGAGATACATCGCTTGCCTAAGGCAGTCGAAGAAGTTTTATATTCCGCTATGGAGGACTTTAAATTGCCCATTGTGGCAGGTTCGAAACGCTCTGCACATACGATCGTGCTCGATTTGAACTTATTTACTTTGATTGGGGCGACAACACGTTTTGGTCTAATTTCTCCACCTTTGAGAGATAGATTTGGCATCGTATATCATTTGGAGCTCTATAAACCGGAGGAGCTTAAGAAGGTTGTGCTAAGAGACAGCAAAATCTTAAATATAAGCATAACAGAAGATGCGGCACTTCTTATAGGTGAACGTTCCAGGGGTGTGCCAAGGATTTCAATCCAGCTTTTAAAAAGAGTGAGAGATTTTGCAGAAGTGAAAAACATTAAAAAAGTGAATAGTGAAATTGTTCAAGAGGCTTGCTCAAGCTTGCGAATTGATGAGTTTGGCTTAAATGATCTGGATAGGAAGTATTTGAAAAATATTGTCTTTAGGTTTAAAGGGGGGCCAGTTGGAATTGAAGCGCTTTCTACTGCAGTGGGAGAAGATAAAGGTACGATTGAAGATATCATAGAACCCTACTTAATGAAAGTAAATTTTATTTTACGTACTCCTAAGGGTAGAAAGGCAACGGTAAAAGCAAAGCAGTATATGCATTCTAACTTTGAAAATACACTTTTTTGATACGGAGGTGACTCTATGAAGCTTTTAATGATTTATATGGATAAGTTTACATACAATGTAACAACTAAAACTCTTGATGGATTTGAGGACAAGAGTGGCCGAAAAGAGTTTAAAGATCTGCTCGTTGCCTTTACACAAGCGGAGAAAGAAGATGAGGAGGATATTCCAAAGAAAGTAAAGAAACTAATTAAGAGTATTAAGTGGGCTGCCGGTAAGAATAAAACTAAAAAAATTGTTCTTCACT
>JALTHX010000006.1:0-5530 GCA_027076005.1 Caldisericaceae bacterium | reverse complement strand
GGTAAAAGGTGACCTTATTAAAAACACGCTGCTTACTCTTTTCAGAGTTTCTGTCGGTTTTATTATCGGGGCATTGAGCGGCATAGCCCTTGGATTATTTGCCGGCATAAATGAAAAATTTAATGAAACGATATCACCCCTCGTTTTTCTTATATATCCCATTCCTTCTATTGGCTGGATACCTATCCTTATGATATGGTTTGGAATATCAAACGCTGTCCCTATTATTGCAGTTTTGATTTGCTCCTTTTTTCCAATTTACCTGAATAGTATTCGCGGAGTAAAGAGTATTGATAAAAGCATAATAAATGCAGCGCGGATAATGGGTTCAGATAAAACTACTCTAATTAAAAATATTATTTTGCCTCTTGCAATGCCGAACATTTTTACGGGATTAAAACTTGAAAGCGGAATGTCCCTTAGAACAGGAGTCGTGGCTGAAATGCTTGCAATTCCTTCAGGGCTTGGTTTTATGCTGATGAAAGGTGAGTCTCTGATAGATGCCCCTCTGATGTTTTCGGTACTTCTTGCAGTTGCTCTTCTTTCTATTTCGGTTGATTTTGGAGTTCGTCTTATAGAAGGGAAAGTTTTGCAATGGCAGAATTAGGTTTGAAATTAGAATCTTTAAGTTCGGGAATTTTACAAAGCATTTTCTTTTCTCTAAATCGAGGAGAGGTCGGTGTAGTTCTCGGCTCGAATGGTGCAGGCAAAACAACGCTACTTAATGCAATTTGTGGTTTGCGAAAAGTAGAGAAAGGAAAAATTTTTATAAATAATAAAAATGTTACGAATTTAAGCATAGAAGAAAGGAATATAAGTTATATCTTTCAAAATCTTGCTCTGTTTCCGCACTTAACTGTGTTTGATAATGTTGCTTTTCCGTTAAGAGTAAAAAAAGAAAAAAATGTTTCTTCAAAAGTGAATAAATTTTTAAGGAAGTTGGATATAGAAAACCTTGGTGATAAGTATCCATTAAAAATCAGTGGTGGGGAAAAACAGAGAGTAGCAATTGCAAGGGCTCTCATTACAAACCCGGACTTGTTGCTTATGGATGAGCCATTTTCCAGTTTAGATTTTGAAATGAGAAAATTTATAAGGCAAGAATTTATGCAACTTATTAAAAGCTTATCTATTACCACACTTTTTGTAACTCATGATCCATACGAGGCAGAAGAAATAAGTGACAAGATTTTCCGCATCGTAAAAGGAAAAATAAGGGAGAATGGAGAAGGAAAAAAGAATAGAATCCCTGTTGTGTATTTAAAAAAAATCAGTGGAAGTATGGTGCTTGCAGACTTAGGTGGGTTTTCTCTCGTTGCTCCTGTTCCTGAAAGAGAAAGTAGCCGATACATTGCTGAATTTTCAAGTGAAGATATCTATATTTCATCCAATAAGCCACCGGTTCCAACGCTCAATACGGTTTCTGCAAATATTGTTTCTCATAGAAGCTTAGAGAGCCGTGAGATTATTGCTTTGAATGTTTCCGGTAGAGAAATAACTGCCGATGTCCCTTCTTATATGTGGAATGAAGTAAAAAGTGAAAAAGTATGCATTATTATTAAATACAGAGGCATTAAAATTAGGGAGGCTGAATAATGATTTATGGAGAGTTGAAAGAAAAATTTGCAACAATTATTGAAAAAAATGAACTTGGGCCTGAGAAAATTCGTATTAAAGCTTTTCCTCTAACCCCTGAGGAGGCAATTGGAAACCCAAGTGACCTGGATTACCCTCTTGTAAAGGGAAGAGAACGTCTTATGGAAGCAAACTTTAGAGGGTTTAAAGGGCAAGCGTTTACGGATTTATATGGAAACTTTGAAGGAAGTATAAATGATATATTATCCCTTGAGATGCGTACAAATTATGAGCGTGCAATTTTTATATCTACATTAAACGCAGTGTTAAGGGGATTAGGATTTATTTCGAACACTGTTCATTGCAGGAACGACGAACCTCGTGAGTGTGCAGATCAAGCGGTGAGTTTTATCAAAACAAATTATATAAACCCCAAAATTTTCCTTGTTGGTTTCCAGCCACGCTTTGCCGAATTCTTTTCTAAAAACTTCCGGCTTTGTATCACGGATTTGGACGATGAGCAATTAGGCAAAAACATAAATGGTGTTGTTGTAGAGGGAGAGAACTCTACTGTTAAAAATATAGAGTGGGCTGATTTATTGTGGGTTACAGGAACTACGGTGGTAAATGATACTATTGAGCAGTTTCTAAACATTGACAAGCCTAAAATTTTTTATGGAACAACAGTTGCAGGAGTAGCATATTTGCTGCATTTAACAAGGTTTTGTGCTATGAGTAAATAATTCATACTATTTTCATATTTCATGATATACTCTGTTGTATATGGGAAAAATAACATTTTATGACGGAGTAAAAGAAATAGGCGGTACGAAAATATTTTTGGAAATTTCGAAAAAGAGGTTTTTACTTGATTTTGGAATGAATTACAATAAGAGAAACCTCTTTTTTGAGGAATATTTGAACCCTCGTGTTGCAAACGGGATTGGTGACCTTTATTTTCTGGGCCTTATTCCGAAAATCAAGGGATTGTATAGGAATGACCTTGTCACATTTCTCAACAAAGAGAATATAACTGATCTGGGAGAAGGTAAAGAAGATAACTTTGTAGATGCTGTTTTTCTTTCGCATGCACATTTTGACCACTCCGGATATATCACATTCCTCAGAGATGAAATTCCCGTTTATACTTCAAAAATTACTGAATACTTGCTTCGTGCGATGGAAGATGTTTCTACGACTCAGTTTGAAACATCCATATTTAAATATATTAGGCGTCCTGCGATAGGGAATTTTAAGACTCCTGGCTACTATGGAACGCATACTGCGGTTAATGTAAACAGCATAAATTCTTTTGAAAAAGTAAAAGTATATGCATATCCCGTAGACCATTCTGTTCCGGGTGCAATGGGTTTTGTTTTTTCTGGAGAGGAGGGGAATATCGTTTATACCGGTGACCTAAGAATGCACGGCAAGAATAAAGAGGATACCGAACGATTTGTAACAAATGCTGCTTCATTTAAACCGGACATATTGATTATAGAGGGAACGAACCTCAGGGGAAAAGGGGAAGTTCCGAGAGAATTCTGGACGGAGGAAAAAGTAAAAGAACGTGCAGGAGAAGTGATTTCACGTACGGACAGATTGGTCATTGCGGACTTTTCTATTCGGGACATAAACAGATTCCTTACCTTTTACAATCTTGCAAAAGAAAATAATAGAAAATTTGTAATAAGTTTAAAGGATGCTTATCTTATGGATTCAATGAACAAAATTGGAATGCCTGTCCCTGCCCTTGCGGATAAAAATATTTATGTGTATCTTAAAAAGAAAAAAAGCGGAACGTATATAGACAAGGACTATACCGAAAAATGGATTAAAAAAGTTTTGGAGACACGAGATGTAAAAACGATAAAGGCAAAAGAGATTAGAGAAAACGAACGTGATTTTGTTTTGGTTATGCGCTATTGGGATTTGCAAGAACTGATAGACCTCAGGCCGTCTAAGGGAAGCAAATACATACATTCCTCTTCTGAGGCACACTCTGAAGAGCAGCAGATTGATGAGCGAAGAATGAACAGGTGGTTAAAACTCTTCAATTTATATCCAAGGGAACACATTCATGCGTCAGGGCACGCAAGGAAGGAAGACTTATTTAAAATAGCCTCTGAGATTAATCCTAAAATCATTATCCCTGTTCATACGGAACACCCTGAGGAGTATGTAGAAGCTTTCGGCAATAAAGTGAAAATTGTTAATGAAGGAGATTCAATCATATTTTAGGAGGTGATACAAATGAATGAAACAAGAAGCAGAAGCTGGTTTGTAGCATTAATTGTCGGAATTATTATTGGAGGAATTCTCGGAGGTATTTTTGGCACCTACCTCGTATTTCAAAGCCCTAAAATGTTTCCATGGGTAAATAAGACTGCAACGGCTCCGGCTAACCAACAGCCTCAAAATCCCGTTGTCCCGATTATCCGATCAGACATTGAAAATAGCGTGGAGAGCGTTGTAGAAAAAACTTCGCCTGCCGTGGTGAGGATAGTATCAACAAAAGAGGTTCTTGGCTTCTTTTTCCCACAGATGGTGCCCCAGCAAGGGCTCGGTTCAGGTGTTATTATAAAGCCTGACGGGCTAATTCTTACAAATAATCATGTGATAGAAGATGCAAATAAAATCCAGGTGACGTTAAGTGACGGGAAAATATATAAAGGGAAAGTTGTGGGTACGGACCCCATAAGTGACGTCGCATTGGTAAAGATAGATGCAAAAAATCTTCCTTATATGGAACTTGGAGATTCATCCAAGCTTAAAGTAGGGCAGTTTGTTGTTGCAATAGGTAATCCTTACGGTCTTGACCACACTGTTACGGTAGGTGTTGTAAGCGCACTTGAAAGAAATGTAAATATTGGCAATAAAACAATGCATGGTGTTATACAAACTGATGCTGCAATTAATCCTGGGAACAGTGGTGGCCCGCTCGTCTCACTGAATGGAGAAGTTGTGGGCATTAATACAATGATATATCAGAATGCGCAGGGCCTCGGTTTTGCCGTATCTTCAAATACTTGTAAGAAAGTAATTGACAGTATTTTAAAAAACGGAAAAGTTGAGTGGCCATTCCTCGGCGTGGAAGTAACCACAATGACTCAAGAGGTTGCCGTTCAACTCAAAATAAAATATACACCCGGTGTATTTGTAGCAAATGTATTGGAAGGCTCTGCTGCAGAAAAAGCAGGAATTAAGAAAGGCGATATTATTATATCCATTGACGGGAAACCCGTAAAAACGTCAGATGAACTTATCAATATAATTCGCTCTCATAAAGTTGGAGATAATGTCATTGTTGAAATTATGCGAAAAGGATTATCCCAAAGTTTAAGATTGGAGGTTATTCTTCAGGCACAACCAAATCCAAACAAAAAGAATCAGCAACAGAACAAAAATCCTTTCTTTAACTTTAACCCGTAAGCATTTATACTGCCTGGGTGGGAGTTTGCTTGTTCTATTTACTCGTGCCCAGGTATTCCTTTATTGAAAGAAAAGAAGAAACAGATATTTTTACTTTAGTTGTGCCGTTTGCAAATTTTAAGAAGGTTTTCCTTATTTCCGAACGAATCTTTTCTGTCTTTATGCTTACTTCAAAATAATAAAATATTCCTCTTTTTTCAATCGGTGCCGGGGACGGGCCTAAGATAATGTCGTTATTATTTTTTGATACTTCTTTTATTTTGTTGGTAAAATTTACTGCATATTTAAGTACTTCATCTTTTTCTTTGCCGGAAAAAGAAAAGACAATAAGATTTCTAAACGGAGGATAACCTATCTGTTCTCTTAGAAAAAGTTCCTCTTTAAAAAATTGTTTGGCGTCAAGACGCAAGGCAGAGGATAAAGCAAAATGCTCAGGTATATATG
The DNA here is from genome assembly GCA_027076005.1 of Caldisericaceae bacterium. Lineage (GTDB taxonomy): Bacteria > Caldisericota > Caldisericia > Caldisericales > Caldisericaceae > S016-85. The sequence goes on along the minus strand of JALTHX010000006.1, from coordinate 79 downwards.
TTTGTATAACTACCTCCTTTCCGTTCATTTCCGTAATTGCATTCGAAAGTACTCTAAATGTATTGAACGATGCGTCAAA
>JALTHX010000005.1:0-1765 GCA_027076005.1 Caldisericaceae bacterium | reverse complement strand
TTTTCCCCTGACTTTTTAAGTTTGGACTTGGTGAGATAATTATTATTGTTTCTGTTTTTGGAATCGTAGGAATACTTGGTGATCTTGTAGAATCTTCTTTAAAGCGTTCTGCGGTGGTTAAAGATTCTGGTGAAATAATTCCGGGCAGGGGAGGGCTTTTGGATTCCATAGACTCCATGCTCCTTGTTGCGCCTATTTTTTATTATATTTTTAAAATCGTTCAAATGTACTCTGTATAATGAAAAGAAAAAAAATAATTGTTGTGGGAAGCACAGGTTCCATAGGTATAAGTACAATAGATGTTATTAGGAAAAATCCGGCTTGGTTCGAGATAGTTGGATTATCATGTAATAGTAATTGGAAAAAAATGGTAAATCAGGTGGAGGAATTCCATCCGAATTCGGTTGCTGTTTCTGCCAATATAGGAAAAGATTACAGTATTTTACGGGAAGAAATAAAAAAATATGTTTCCGTTAAAAAAGTAAATATTTTTACCGGCCCTAATGCTCTAATAGATATGGTAAAGGAAACTAATGCTGATATTGTGGTGAATGGTGTCGCAGGTTCTGCAGGGCTTTTTGTTTCTTTCTGGGCATTAATGAGTGGCAAAGATTTGGCTCTGGCCAATAAAGAGAGTATTGTTATGGCGGGTGAACTGCTTCTGGATACCGCAAGAAAACAAGGCAGAAAGATACTTCCCGTTGATTCGGAGCATTCGGCAATATTTAATCTTATGCGGGTGATAGACAAAAAAAATATAGATGAAATCGTGTTAACCGCATCCGGAGGAGCTTTTAGAGATTATACTATTGAACAATTAAAAAATGTAACAGTTGCAGATGCACTTCGGCATCCTACCTGGAAAATGGGTAAGAAAATAACAATAGATTCAGCTTCTATGGCTAATAAAGGCTTGGAGGTAATTGAGGCGAATAAGCTGTTTTCGTTTTCACCGGAAAAATTAAAAGTAGTAATACATCCACAGAGTATTGTACATTCATTGGTGAGGACAAAAGATGGCATGCTGTATGCACAAATCGGAAAACCAGATATGCGACTGCCAATTCAGAATGCACTAACTTATCCGGAAATAAAGGATGCGGGTTTTAGCCGGCTGCTTTTGGATAATGTAACTCTCGAATTCCGAAAAATAGATTATTTAAAATACCGGATGCTCTCTCTTGCCTATCAGGTTATAGAACAGGGGGGTGTTTCACCTATTGTGTATAATGCTTCCAATGAAGTTGCTGTCCTATTATTTATGCAGGAGAAAATTAATTTTATTGATATTCCAAAAGTAGTAGAGCAGAGTTTAAGTAAAAACTGGTATAAAGAGGCTTTAAGTATAGAGGACGTAATGGAAATAGATTTAAAAGCAAGAAAGATTAGCGAGGACTATGTAAAATGATCCTTACTATACTGCTGGGATTGTTCGGATTGGGCATTATTATTATAATTCATGAATTCGGGCATTTTATCGCTGCTAATTTAAGCGGTATAGATGTAGAAACATTTTCTGTTGGTTTCGGTAAAAAGATATTCGGTATTAAAAAAAATAAGACCATGTATCAGATTTCCTTAATACCCTTTGGCGGTTACTGTAAGCTGAAAGGTGACGATATGCTGCGCCTTGCAGTTCAGGAAGACTTAAACAAAATACCGGATGAAAAGGGGTCGTTCTTCTCTGTACATCCTCTGAAAAGAGTTGCAGTTGCGGTTGCGGGTCCGCTATCCAACCTTGTCTTTGCTTTTTTAGTTTTAACAA
>JALTHX010000004.1:0-1781 GCA_027076005.1 Caldisericaceae bacterium | reverse complement strand
GGGATCTCCTTTGCTAGTAATATTGCTATGTTACTATTTTAAGTCCCAATGGCCTCCTTTTTCAAGCTCTAAATGACCACTTTTTGGGAATGCACCCGGGGAATCAGAAACGGCCTCATGAAGAAGGCTGTGCGAGGAAGGCCCCTTTCCAGGGAGGACAGGCTCAGGAATAAGAAGATATCCAGGATAAGGGCACAGGTGGAAAGGCCCTTTGCCATCATAAAGAGCAAATGGGGGCATGCCAGAGCAAGATATATAGGGCTCTTCAGAAACGAGGTTCATGTTCATCTGATATCCCCTACAATCTGCGACGAATCTGTTCCCTTGCCCCTGTATAAGGTTTTCATAGGGGTGGTGCGCCTTTGTGAAGACAGAACAGAAAAAATGCTAAGAATAACCAGGGAAAAGAAGATAATATCCCAAAGGTTAGGCTTAATTGCCCTAATGTGACATGAAAAAAGTCATAGATGGACACAGGATCAAAGGAACCGGGGATATAAGCCAGTTTTTAAGAGGTCTCATTATTTGTTTAATTTTCATTCTTTTTAATACTTATTGTTATTCATTTGAAAATAAAGATATTGTCAAACATCCTTTTATTCTTTTAAATTCTAAAAAAATTGATTTTATTAAAAAAAAATTAAATTCTTATCCTTATTCTAAATTTTGGAAATATGTGAAAAAAAGAGCGGATAAATATGCAAGACAAAATCCTCCTGTTACTGTTTATAAATACAATGATAACACGATTCGAGGTTTGGGGAATCGTCTTCCTTATATGGCTATAGCATATCTTTTAACAAAAAATCCTTTTTATTTATATGGAGTGAAAAAATGGATGAATGCTTTATGTTCCTATCCTAATTGGGCTAGTAATGAAGACCTTGGAGCAGCGCATATACTTTTTGGGATGTCCGTATGTTACGATTGGCTGTATGACAAATTTACACCTGAAGAAAGGGCTTTATATAGAGCAAAAATCACCAAACATGCGAAAATTTTTTACCGGCTTTTAATATCAAAAAAGAAATGGTGGTCAAAAGCTTATTTACAAAACCATAATTATACAAATGTCATGGCTTTAGCTGTAGCTGGTCTTGCTTTGTATGGAGAAGTTAAAGAAGCTAAGAACTGGTTAATGGCTGCAAAAGAAAATTTTAAGCATGTTCTTTTCTGGCTTTCACCTGATGGTGCATCTCATGAAGGAGTAGGTTATTGGGGTTATGGGACTGAGGCATTGCTTAAATATTTTATGGCAATGGCTCCTTTTCATGGTTTAAAAGCAATTAAAAGTTCTTACTTTTTTCAAAAGACAGTCTATTATAGACTTTATATGTCTACACCTGATTTTAAAGATAATGTTAACTATGCAGATTCTCCTTATTTTGATTGGTATGGACCTGGATATATATTGAGATGTTTAGCAAGTATATTCAACGATGGCCGCGCTCAGTGGTTGGCAGAAAAAATAGAAATTGCTCGAGGGAAGAAAGCTTTGTATTCGTGGCTGGATCTTATTTGGTATGATGAGAATATAAAACCCATTCCTCCGAATGATCTGCCAACTTATGCATATTTTGAAAATCTGGGTATTTTTGTGAGCCGAACAAGCTGGTCACCTAATTCTATATGGGTGTTCTTCAAAGCGGGGCCTCCGTTGGGTAAATTTGCTTTCTCTAAAGGATATTACAAGGGGGCAGGTCATGTTCATCCGGATGAAGGCAATTTTTTATTATGGGCTTATGGCAAATGGCTGATTGTGGACAATGGCTATTCTTTAG
>JALTHX010000003.1:0-1794 GCA_027076005.1 Caldisericaceae bacterium | reverse complement strand
ATCTTATGTTACAAGAAGATATATGGCACATCAAGACGAAAACGAAACAACGTTCCTCAAAACGATGAAAGGCGGGGAAGGAAATGACGAACTGAGAAGAGGCACGGCATACCACAGAATAAAGCACCGAGTAAGAATGATAATATGGTATTATTATGGAGAGTTAAACAACTATCTTGTTATCGGGAACTGCAACAAAACCGAGAAACTCACAGGGTATTTTGTAAAGTACGGTGATTCCGGCTCTGATATTGACCCTATTGCACACTTATACAAAACACAGGTAAAAGAACTTGCAAGATTTGTTGGCGTGCCCGATAGAATTGTAGAGAAAGCGCCATCGCCTGATTTAATCCCAGGAATTACTGACGAATTTGCCTTGCAAATGAAGTATGAAACGCTTGACCAAATTCTGTTTGGATTAGAGCATAATGTAAGCGAAAATGAAATAATGGAACAAGCCGGCATAAGCGAAAAAGAAATAAACTATGTAAAGGAGCTTATGGAGCTTTCCGCTCATATGAGGAATTTGCCACCGTCGCCTGAGATATAAAATAAAAATTCTACTAACTTATTATTGCCTTTTCTAACTGTGGGTAAATGCTGTCTATTTGCCTTTGAAGTAGGATAGTTTCTTTTATTGCAGCGGTTAATTTGCAGTACTGCTCTATCTCTTGCAGAGAGAGGTTTCTGCCCTTTCTTGACTTTAGCCACTTATCGCACACTTGATAGCCGCCGATTTGGTATGCCCATACCTCTTTTGGCACATTTTCAAAATAGTCATCTTTATTTATGTATACTCTATTTTTGCTTTCGTCATACTTTACTTTTTCTATAAATTCGTTGCCTTCGCCTTGAAATTTTGCTGCCGGAGTGTTTAATTTATCAGAATTAAGCAAATGCAAACTTACCAATTCCTGCCCGTACTGTGCCATTTTTTTGAAAATAGCATAATCCGCCGTGAAAGGAATGTGAGGAAAATCGATTTTTAGGAATTCTGCATACTTCCCCCTGTAAATATTAGAGTAAAGCACCGCATAAATATAATAAAAAATTTCTTCAGGAGTTACCTTTGTTTTGTAAGCTTCATTTAACTTTTGTACTAATTTGGGGTTTAAGTTAGGAACTTTTTTACTTTGCTCTTGAGTATTTACAAAGAGATTGTTTTTATCGGAGGAAGGGTAAAAATAGAGAGGGAAAAGATAAGAAATTGATACAGCAGAGGTTATCGAATGAGCATCGATTGTTGAATTAGACACAAAAATCGGTTCTATCCCTGACTTATCCATCTGTCGGGAAGTTATCAACCCCAAATTTTCTTTCATCATATGCTACATAACCTCAGGTCTCGGCATACAAAGGAAACCCCGCGATTTCCCGGTATAGTACGTATATCTAACATCAAATGGTCTGTAAAGGATAGGTACAATTTTATTTTTATCTAATCCACTATCCGTCAAATCTTTTTGAGCCAATTCAACTTTCCAATCTCCTGTATCCTTTCCTAAACTATAAACTGTTCGCCAAACTTCATCAGGTCTCCACTTTATGGTCAATTTATCCCTTGCCGTAACTATACCGACGCTATTTATAGGAAAAATATCAGGAATTTTATAAAACTTTTCATACTCTTCCAATCCTTCTTCGTTTCTTGCAACAAAGAAGTAAAACTCCTTGTGGGGAGAAATCTCGTTCCACTTGGTAGTTTTTATTGTGTTTTCCAATAAATATTTGTATTTATCATCTCTTAACCCAAACAAATCTGCATAAAATACTTTTTTCTCACCTTTATAA
>JALTHX010000002.1:0-1805 GCA_027076005.1 Caldisericaceae bacterium | reverse complement strand
GTGAGGAACAAACCGGACATTCTCTGGCCTTCTTTTTTCTCTTTATTAAAAACTTCTTCCATTGCAGGCCCGGTTACTGCATAATGCCAGATTGAATTTCCGAATTCTTCAAACTGATTCAGTACGACAACTTCGTCCGGCCTCTGCTCTTTAAGTTCTTTTGCTTTGTCAAATACTTCTTTTACGTTGCTTTCGACTCCGGGTGTGGGATAAACTTCCGAGCCGATACTTTTAAGCCACTCAAATCTTTCTTTTGACATTCCTTCCGGCAACACTGCAATTGCCTGGCAGGCAAGAAGTGCAGAGTCGTACGCCCCACCCCTGCAGTAGTTCCCGGTAGAAGGCCATAGGGCCTTTTGCTTTGTAGGGTCGAACGCTCCTCTTGTGAGTTTCTCTACAAGAGGGCCAAATGTTGCGCCTACTTTATGTGCGCCTGTTGGAAAATATTTTCCGAGGAGCACAAAAATTCTTGCTTTAACCCCTGTAAATTCAGGCGGAAGTTCAAGATAATTTACACCTCCGAATCCACCACCGAATTTGACCGGTTCGTTTTTCCATGTAATTCTAAAAAGGTTCCTTGGATGTAGGTCCCATAATCCGATATGTTTTAACTCATCTTTGATTTTCCCAGGCACTTTGGAAGGATCTCTCATCTGCCCATATGTTGGAAGGATAATATTTCTTTCCCTTGCTCTCTGAACAGTTCTTTCAAGTACTTCTTCGTTTACAATTTCGCTTTTATTCGACATTTATAATACCTCCTCATAGGTTTTATTAAAAATAAATTTTATACTGTCCTTTTATTTTGTCAATATATTTTCAAAGCTGTTTATTTTATCGCATTTTATTTTCTCTTTGTTTTTGAAGGCTACAATTTCGAAGTTAAACACCGAACCGGCGAGTGCAAGAGCATCTTCAATCCCTTTGCCAAAGTATTTTATATTGTGTGCGTCAGAGCCAATTGCAATTTCCGTTCCACCTGCTTCTCTGTACATCTGCAGGATTTCTTTTGATGGATAAGGCTCTTTTGGCGGTTGCCTGTATCCTGAGCTGTTTATTTCAATTACTGCTCCCTGAGTTACTATTTCTCTCAATATATCTTTTATAATTGCTGCGTATTTCTCTGCATAGAATTTTCCGTAAAACTCTACACCGAACCTTTTTATTACGTCAAAGTGCCCTATTATCTGAAAGTAGTCCATCGAAACAAGTTTTGCCATTTCCTCAAAGTACATCATATATGCTGTTTTCTCGTTTTTTCCTTCAAAGAAAGGAATGCCGCTTTTTCCAGCTATTGTAAACCCTTCCAGTCGATGCACTGAGCCTATTAAATAATCGTAAGGTTTGCTTTCCGTGTTCTTCAGAATGCTTTTTTCAAGGGGGCTCTGATACGTAACCTCTACACCGAAAAGAAGATTAATTTGCTCGTTATGCTTTTTGCTGAGATGTGTGTAATCTCTATACGCATTTTCGTAATTGTAATATCCGAAATCTTTGTCGGTAGGGTCAAGGTCAAGGTGATCTGAAAAGCCAATATAGTTTATGCCTCTTTTAATCCCTTCTGTTATGTATTTTTCACCATCTTGCCTCGAATCTTTTGAAATGTGTGTGTGTAGGTGTAAATCTTCTATAATTTTCATAAGTTTATTGTATGTAAAATGAAATAAAAATCAACCTTGCGAATTGCCTCATCAAAGATACTACGATCTTTGTCAAGAGGAAAAACATAAGTTTTTATCCTTTATTTTGTCTCTTTTATCGGGATCTATGTCAAGGTGTTTGTACTGGGACTTATTTAGGTATAT
>JALTHX010000001.1:0-1805 GCA_027076005.1 Caldisericaceae bacterium | reverse complement strand
AAACATTTTCAGAGCGGATATTTGCTTATTATCGGAAGTGAAAAAACTATTCCGCGGCCTTCTATGTATCCTTCGGAGAAACAGCACAATAATTCCTACAATGGGCCTTCTAAAACAGAAACAGACCTTTATTATGGACTCTTAAGATATAATATTGATAGGGACTCTGACGGGTTCCCAGGTGAGCTTTGGGATGATCATATTAAGATAGCCCCTGATTTAATCGTGGGGAGAATTCCTTTTGATAACGAAAGCGAAATTGAAAAAGTTTTTGAAAATACAGTGAACTTTGAAAAAAAACCTCCTAATAAGGCAGTTCTTGCAGCATCTTTTATTTCCTATCCCGGGGAAGTGTATCAAGGAGCACAAATCTTTAACGGTGACGGAGCAAGAGAGGAAGAACTTATTAAGAGTTTATTGCCCGTTTCGGCAGTTACGCTTTACAATAAAAACGGGGATTTTCCTTCGGTTTATAATGCAGACCTTCATCTTACAAGGAAGAATTTTTACAGCGAAATTTCTGATGCAGGGTTTACGGATTGGGTGGCCCACGGAAGTAGAAGCGGGGCATACAATGAAATTTGGGTTGATAAAAATCATAACGGTATTCCAGATGATGGTTATCATTTTGAAAGCTTTGTATCTGCGGGCGATAATCTCAAGGCAAGCGGAATTTTCTTTTCAGGCAGTTGCTTAAACGAAAATGGCAGCGATAATTTGGGTAGCGCATTGCTTAAGAAAGGCGCTGTTTCTTTTATTGGTTCGACAGAGATAAGTTTTTCGCCTTCTTATTTTGCAAATAGAGATGACGGGGGCACAGGAAGCATAAATTATTACTTTACTAAAAATCTTGTAAGTGGAGAAACTGTCGGCAAGGCGTTGTACAGTTCCTTTGAATATTTTTTTAACAACCTTTTGTTTGATGATTTGGAAGACCCGGTGGAAGGGAGCCTTATGGATATTTATGATTACAACATCTATGGAGACCCTGCCCTGCAGTGGAATTATGCTTTTGCTAAAAAGAATGATAAGAAAACGGAAACGAGAAAAACGGATGTTTCGATAGAAGCAAAGGGCGGAAAAGATATCGAGATTACCCTGAATATTCCGGAAAAAGAAAACCTGTTCTTTCTGTTTCCTGCAAAAAACCTTCTTATAACTAACATGTCGGAGAATAGTGCAGTGGTGGATAATAATTTTGGAATTATTCGCTTAAATGGTGTTTCGGGCAGCGTGCTTATCAAGAGTAAAGTAAGAGGGGAACTTAACGGCCGGGTAAGTGTAATTGACTCAAAAGAAAATGAGTCATATAAACAACTAAACGTTCAGGGATACGATATGCGAGATTTTGATTTTAATGGTTCTGTGGATGAAAATGACTTTAAAATTTTAGCGAACTCTTTTGGCAAAACATATATGGATCTGACTTTTAACAAGCGCTGTGACTTGAATTTTGACCATGTAATAAACGGAAAAGACCTTTCATTATTTTTGAAGTAGATTAATCGCATAAAATTTGAAATTGCATTTAATTATAAATATGAAAGGCAAAGGCTCTAACCTGGAATAATTATTTGAAGAACATAGTTCTTATCTGTTTTTAACTCAACTTTATCAGTTTTTCTCCATTTTTTTCATTTTTGCAGGATACAGGAAATATAGAATTGGCTTAAATAAAGGGTTTCTTTTATCAGAGGTTGAGTGAAAGGGTTGATTTTCAGAAAAATGTAGTGGTAGGTGGATAACTATATACTCTTGACATAAGTGGATACTTGTATATAATATTAATTGATATGTATATAAGA